>JACMJP010000405.1 GCA_014380545.1 Chitinophagales bacterium
ACCTGCAGCCTTCCTTCAAACTCTGTATTTTCTTTAACTTTTAATAAGCCATCATAAATGTTTTCTTCAGGAATTTCAATTTCCTTTTCTCATAATATTTCAATTGCCTGTAAAACTGTTTTCGTATTTTTTATTTGATAATTTCCTTTTAACCCGATTTGCAGATTCGGATAAACAAGTTGTTGCATATACGACGCATTTACTATTAATTTTTCAGCATCATGTTCTTCAATTTCCAGGTCAATATTTTCTTCAGCCAAATAAATAGGTGCGGAAAAGCTATTTGCTTTTTCTAAAAAAACAGGAAATGTTTCAGAATGATATTCTCCTATAACAACAGGAATATTTTGTTTAATTATCCCGGCTTTTTCAAATGCAATTTCAGGGAGCGTATTTCCCAGCATATGCATGTGATCATAACTTATATTTGTAATTATTGAAAGGAGAGGGGAAATAATGTTTGTTGAATCTAATCTTCCACCTAAGCCCACTTCAACTACAGCAATATCAATTTCCTCCTTCACAAAATAATCAAAAGCCATTGCAACGGTAATTTCAAAAAATGAAGGCTGGATGTCTTCAATATGCCCTTTCATCCTTTCAATAAAATCAACAACAAATTTTTCATCGCACATTTTTCCATTTACCCTGATGCGTTCCCTGCAATCAATTAAATGCGGTGAAGTATATAAGCCCGTTTTATATCCTGCTTCATAAAGAACAGAAGCCAACATATTGCTGACAGATCCTTTGCCGTTTGTTCCTGCAACATGTATGCAGTGAAATTTTTCTTCAGGATGATCTAATATTGAAACGAGTTTTGAAATATTTGTAAGATCCTTTTTGTATGCTGCTGCGCCGATGCGGTGATACATTGGCAAATGTTCATATAAATACTCAAGTGTTTGCTGATAATTCATTGATCAGGAAAAATATAGGTAACAAGTTCCGTTGAATTGTAGATTACTTGATTTATTTTGTTTGTAATCGGAATGATACTTTCTATTCTATTATTATGAATTCTTAAAATGATTATACGGATACCATATTTTTCAATACTATTTTGATGCGGAATATTTTTATCTGAAGTAATAAGACAATCAAATTTTTCTTCCGACATACTATTTAACAAATCCCCATTTTCGAGAGATGTCCAACCTTTATCATGGATAGAGTATATTTCAAAGGTATTATCAAGCAGATTTTTTAATCTTGCTGGAAGGTTTTCATCAATTAACACTTTCATGTTCTCCTGATAAACTTAGTGTAACAATTTTTCCGGCAAGTTCTAAAACAGCAAGCGCATGTTCTTTTGTAACGGAAGGAAAATCCTTTAAAAATGTTTCAATATGATCACCTTCAGATAAATAATCAAAGAGATTTTTTACAGGCACTCTTGTTCCTGTAAACACAGGTTCTCCGCTTTGAATATTTGGTGATATAGTTATTAATTGATTCATATTACAAATTTACTGCAAATTATATATAAAAAAGCACCCAATAAAATATTGAGTGCTTTACTTAGAATATAATAATATTAACTCATTGAAATATTTACGGTCAAATTGCCTGTTTGCGTTTCGGGTGCATCTGTTTTTGGATTAAACCATTGTTTATTTAGCAATTGGTTTTTTACATTACTGATAACTCCCTGGTCAACAATTGTTGAACCTGATCTCTGATATTCCGCAGAACGTATGTATCCGTTTTTGTCAACTGTAATTTTAAAAACTATTTTACCTGCTTCCATTGAGTTTGATGATAAACCATTCTTTTTTAAAGAACGTCCTTTCAAATCATGACCGACACCTGAACTGCCGGGGTTATTTCCTAGACCGTCACCATCATCATATCCGCCATTCGGATCACCATCTTCTTTACCCATGTTTCCTTCAGTGCCTGGTTTATTTCCTTCACTGGTTCCTTTTCCTTCCAACTTCTTATCATTCTTAAATATCTGCTTATCATCAATCTTTTCCTGCGATTGATTATTTGTATTTGTGCTGGTTGAAGTAGATGAAGTGTTAGTTGTTTTCGGCAACTTTTTCTTTTCAGGTAAAGTAATGGCATCTTCTACATCCTGTGTTACAGGCTCATCATTACTTATTTGTCCGCCACTTGCAGGAGCCGATGCAACATTAGTAGGTTCTTCCGTACCGAAACCTGTTTCATCAAAGCCAAAATCTACAAGGAAACCCTCTGCTTCATGCGGTGGAAAAGGCGGCCTGAATGCAAATAAAAAGAGCATGGTAACAATACATCCAGCTATAATTAAAGTAAGCATTCCGCTTTTTTGTTTTGCCTGCCCTTCATCTGTTTTATGATCTTTCATAATTTTATTTCGTGATACGATGTGGTTTCAAATGCTATTCCACACCTGATTTGATTTAAGACTTCAAAGGATTTGTAAAGCTACCCATCTTACCTTAATCACCAGTGTATGTGTAAACTGTTTGTAATATATCTGTACATATTTTCGTACAAGTAATTAAAAATAAACGTTTGATAAGGAAAGAATATTGTGACTGGCTGAAGGTTAAAATTTAAATAGAATTTACATAAGCAATGAACGTATGCCAGTGTTATGCGCTATTTTTGTTGCTATAATAATCTGCTTGAAACAAAGATCTGCTATAGTATTACTGATCCTTTACAGTGTTTTTATTGCACAGCCTTTCTGCACAGTGATAGAATATAATTTGCATAAGACC
>JACMJP010000406.1 GCA_014380545.1 Chitinophagales bacterium
CCACCAGCATGTAATTATCTCCGCTCAATTTTCTTTTTTTACTTCCCAGCGGTAATCCGTAACCACGAATTTTATCTGTGGGTTCGGCATCTTTAAATCTTTCTTTTAGTTGCGGATATTTTTCTATTACTTCAGTTAATTTTTTCTTCAAATCAATTTTCTTTTTGCTCACATAATCACTGCGCATACCCAAACCAATATTCACTTCACCATTTGGCAGAGGAAATATCCAAAAATATCCGGGAAGAAAATCTTTGAGAAAATGCAGTTCAATATAATTCCCTTCCTTCATACCACTCACATTTTTATAATAAGCACGAATACCTGCGCAATAATGTTTTCTTTCCACTTCTATTCCGCCTATTTCCTTTGCAAAATCAGAATGCGCACCGTTTGCAGCAATTACTAATTTAGCATGAAAAACAATTTCTTTATTTTTTGAATATAGAATAAAACCAGTTGAAGCTCTTTCAACTTTATCTATATCACATCCTTCATAAAGTCGAATGTATTTTTGTTTTTTTACTTCATCAATCAAAAAATTATCGAAGTCGATTCTTTTTGCGATAAACCCGGGTGCCTGTTTTCTTATAGCATTATGTTCCGCATGATTTATTTTAAACGGGACTTTTAATGATTCAAGGTTGGGAGCTACAAATTCAACCCCCCAGCAATTTAATTGAATTGGATCAAGGCTTAATCTTTCAATGAATTTTTCGTCGTAGCGGTTAAATATCTCAACAACCTTTCCGCTTAAGGCATCGCCGCAAATTTTATCTCTCGGAAAAATGGCTTTATCAGCCAGTACACAGGGAATATTTTCCTTAGCAAGAAATAATGCTGCAGTTGCTCCACCCGGGCCAGCACCAAGAATAAAAATATCTGTATGGATTGTTTGCATTAAGGGCAAAAATAGGGAAGTAAAACTAAGAAAATGTTGCGTAGTGATTTGTGAGTGAGAATTCCCAGATGCTGATTAAAATGCTGTATGCAAGACAATATATCCTGCAGCGCCTGTTAATTTATCCGGAACAATTAAACCCAGAAAATTGCTTGCATTAATTTGAATACTTGCATTTTTAGTAATGCGTTGTGTTGCACCTACACCGAAACTTAATCCACCGTACCCGCCGTATTCAATTATTCCATCAACAGCGGTCCCTGTTTTCGTAAATATTTTTCCTGATTTTAAATATACAAGTGGCACATATGTACTGTTGATTATATGTTGTACGCCAAGAGCTGCATAAAAAGTAGGATTAAATTCCTTTACAATTGCTGTATTTAATTTTATAGGTAATGCAGTGGAAAATGCTAATTCTGTTTCTTTTAAACCAAGCAGATCATAAATTGTGTCCTGCGTAAATACACTTCCTGTTGCATTTAGCAGATCATCAACTTCCACACCTTCAAAAAATATAGAAGTGTCAGCAGTTAATTTTTTTGTATCTGAATACCATTTTATAAACCCAACATCAGTTGCAATGAATGATAATTTCAGATCAATATTTGTCCAGTTATATTCAAAGAACAGATCAAGTGAAGCACCTGCTCCCTGCCAGTCGAAAAAACCACTATCTGGTGCTGTATTTTTCACAACAAAATCATAAGTAAAATCTATATACTCCCCATAAGGAGCTGTATAGAAAGCACCATTATTAATATTTATAAAATTTGTTGACTGCCCTTGTACAACGCCAAGCATTGCAGATGCTGTTATAATTCCATCACTCATTGGGATGGGTTTAATAATACCGAACCTGTACTTATTATATTTTATTCCGTTAAAAGTTGTATTGCTCAATCTTGCAATAGAATCCTGCAGATCATAATTGCCATAAAATATTAGATGAAATACATCAGGAGTGAAATCTGCTGTTTGCTGCACAACATGCTCAATGCCTCCTGTTATTGCTGCTTTGCCTTTAAATATTTTCTTATTATATAAAGTAAATCCAACACCTGAAAATATATTCACACCAACACGGTTTATGCTTTCAAGGTTTTCACTCACAGTGTTTTTCATTGTATCATCAATAAATCCACTGTTATAAATATTTTTAAGAAAAGTTGTTGTAATGGAATTACTTCCTGTGTAAATATCACCGTATGCACTTATTGTAAAATTTTCAAGTGCATTGTTATAATTCCAAACAGGGTTATAAATTCCTGAAATAGTTGGGGTATAATTAATAAGATTTAAAACCGAATCACATTTTTGTGCAACTGCAACTGAGAAATACATCATGCACAAGCCTACAATACAATGTTTCATCAAGCAGTTTTTAGTTAGTCGTTATTTGTAGAGAAAATATAATTCATATGTCCGGTAAGATGCATTTCTAATTTATAGTTGCTATATATTTTCACTGTTTCGCCGCAGGGAGTATCTGTTGGTGTATTAAATACCGCAGTTACTTTAGCTTCCTTCGCTTCTAAAAGAGTATTGATGCGTTCGCCGGTAAATAATACAGTAATATTTGTTTGTTTTGGTTCCTCCACTTTGCAGCTTGCATTTAATTCACCACCTTCAATTACACTACCGTCAAAATTTAATGTATCAACAGCAAAACCAAAATCATCAAAGAAAATAATTTCGATGGAAGTTGATAAAGGGAAACTGTTTTCCGCAAGTAATGTTAATTCAATACTTTGAATATTATCTATCTGGTCGCTTTCTTCATCAGTATTAATATCAATATCAAAAGTATCAATGAGTGTAACATTATCTGCAAGTACATTTAATGGTAATTCAAGATCAAGTGTGAGTGTTGTTTTTGAATCGGGCAAAACAAAATCCTGGTAGTTATAAATATTTCCTTCAGGATTAATATCAAGTGATATATCATAACTCATCGCATCAGGAAATATTTCCAGCAGATCAAGAATATTTGAATTGGAATTATTTAATGTAAATTGTGTAAGTCCCTCAATAAAAGGATTTTCAATTGCCCTTTCCACTTGTATGGGAACCCCGATAACACCTGCTGCTTCCAATGCTATTGTTTCACCCGAAGTTGAATTGCTTGCTATTAAATTATTAATTACAAATCTTGCATCAACACCAACACCGTTTGTTACAGTTAAAGTTACATTTACATCATCAAAATGAATTTCTCCATCATCAATAAAATCCAATACATTAAATCCAAGATTTGCATTATCACTGTATTCTTCATGATAACTGCCTATATAACCTTTTACTTCCAGCGGTTTAATATTTACTAATCCATATTCAACCACGATACTATCGTTTAATGATAATGTTCTCACTTCACCTGTAGAGTCAATACTTGCAGAAAATTCCTGGTAGAATGTATTTGCTTTATTTCCATTTTGCCCTCTCAGGTCAACATGATAACCGCTTAAATTATATTCCTGCACTTTAGTTGTAAATCCTCCGGCGGGAGCAGGATCACACACAGTTTCAAAAGATACCGGTTCACCCGTTGGTGATGTAGCATAAGGCAAACTATAGGTTACATGAATAGTATCTTCAATTGTATTTATTACGCTTATAAAAACTGTTCCGCTGTCTAATGTCATTTCTGTAATTTCGGGTCCGCCTACACCCATTAAATATTCCACCTCATTTTGTTTGTTCACTAAATTTTGTGGTGGAAAGATTGCAGTTGCGGAAAATAATTCCATGTCATGTGCAGTTAATTGAATTAATACATTATCTGAAGTATCAATTAACACAGCATCAGGCGCACTGCCAGGCGAATCGAAATTAATTATTTCAGCTAACAACATTCCATCTACACTTAAACCGGCAAGACTGTATGTATTTAACTCAAATTCTCCGGGCTCTATTAAAGGATAAGTATCTTCAGCTATTAATGCACCATCAGAAGAATTACGCAACTGGAACTCAATATTTGTAATTGCAATTGGCAGATCGTTTTTAATTAATATATCAAGATACCCAACCTCAAAAGTTGCGGTTTCAAAAAATGAAGTTGCATCTATTGAATCTGTTCCGGATGCTAAGCCTGTTAAAGGATCTATTACCAACTCACTGCCATTTGCAAGAATAATCAACGTACCTGTAAAATCACCGGATGCAGCTAATGAAGTAGCAATTTCTCCAAGTGAAATTGTTTCGGTTACAGTTTTATCTGTAATACTTAATGAATCAAGATTAACAGTTACGCTTACAGTTGTATCCGGCACATCTACAAGGTCTGTAATTTTTAAGTCAAAAATTGTATTTTGATAAACAAGGTCAACAGAATTGTCGGCATTTACTTCACGAATTGAATCGGGGAGCAGATCGTCAATTGTTAATGTACCATGCAGGATAGGAGTAATAATATCGGTTTCCCAGCCTGTATCAAACCCTTTTTTACAGGAAGTGCTAAAGATTGAAAGACTTAAAATGAAATAGAAGAAGTGTTTCTTACTCAAGTATGCAATTTAGTACTAAGATAGCCAAAAAATACTATGCGTTGTCTTATGCTGTTGATAACCGTGACTTAATATCTGACAATTCACCGCTCGGAATGGCATCAATTAATTTACGGGTATATTCTTTCTGTGGTTGGTTATACACAGCATCGGCAGGACCTATTTCCTCAATTTTTCCGGCATTCATCACCACCATCCTGTCGCTCATGAATTTTACAACACTCAGATCATGCGAAATAAAAATGTAAGTAAATCCGAATTCTTTGCGCAAATGAATTAATAAATTTAATACCTGTGCCTGCACACTCACATCCAATGCAGAAACACTTTCATCGCAAATAATAAATTTCGGATTCAATGCAAGCGCCCGTGCAATACAAATTCTCTGACGCTGGCCGCCTGAAAATTCATGAGGATACCTGTTATAAAAATCCGCTTTCATATTTACTTTTTGCAGAAGGTCAATTACTTTTTCTTTTCTCTCTTTATCGTTTGCATATAAATTATGCACCTGCATGGGTTCTTTAAGTGCATTACCGATGGTCATTCTCGGATTGAGAGATGAATACGGGTCCTGAAAAATAATTTGCATGTTTTTGCGAACAGGCTTCATTTCTTTAACTGAAAGATCAAGAATATTTTTCCCCATAAAAGAAATAGAACCTTCTGTAGGTTCGACCAAACGAATAATTGTTCTTCCCAAAGTTGTTTTTCCGCACCCACTTTCGCCAACCAGTCCTAAAGTTTCACCGGGATAAACATCTAATGTAATATCATCAACCGCTTTTACATATTGTGTAACTTTTCCGAATAAACTTTTGCGAACAGGGAAATATGTTTTTAAATTTTTTATTTGCAGTATAGGTTCCAGCTTTTGAAGATCAGTTAATCGCTGCTCGGTTTCGCTTGCAGGAACTACAACATCATGAATTATTTCATTTATAGTAACATCTTTTTCTATAATATTTCCATCAGCGTCTTCAATCATAAAATCTGAAGTAACAGGTAATTTCCGTAAACGTTTACCAAGGGGAGGACGGCAGGCTAATAAACTTCTTGTGTAAGGGTGTTTGGGATTTTCAAAAATTTCAAGTATGGTTCCCTGCTCTACAATTTTTCCTTTATACATTACTAAAACTCTGTCAGCAATTTCAGCAATAACACCAAGATCATGTGTAATAAAAATAATGGATGAATTTATTTTATTTTTTATATCAGCCATTAATTCAAGAATTGTTTTTTGAACTGTTACATCCAGGGCTGTTGTCGGTTCATCCGCAATTAAAATATCAGGATTGCAACTCATTGCCATAGCGATCATCACTCTTTGTTTTTGCCCGCCGCTTAATTCATGCGGATATGCTTTATAAATTCTTTCTCCATTTGGCAATTGCACTTTCTTAAATAATTCCAGTGTAAGTTGTTTTGCTTCTTTCTTTGTTTTTTTCTGATGCAGTATAATTGCTTCATCCACCTGGTTGCCACAAGTGAAAACAGGATTTAAACTTGTCATGGGTTCCTGGAAGATCATGGAAATTTTATTACCACGATATCTTCGCATCTCACTGTCAGGAATTTTAATAAGGTCAACAATGCCGTTTTCATTATGATATAATAATTCTCCGCTTACAATTTTTCCGGGAGGAAAAGCAATTAACCGCATAATAGATAAAGAAGTAACTGATTTTCCTGAGCCCGATTCACCAACAATACCGACTGTTTCGCCACGATAAATTTGAAAAGAGATATTATCAACCGCTTTTATAATTCCACCATCAGTAGAAAAATGTGTTGAGAGGTTTTTTACATCAAGCAATAATTCTTTTTGCATGGGGTAAAAATAAGAATTGTTTTATTTACCTGTAACACTCTTTCGTTTAAATAGAGATAAATGAATTTAGAACGCATGACAATATGATTACATAAAATCACCACTATTGGTAATTGTGCAGTATTTAAATACCCATGAACTTTGCAGTTATAAAAAGTGAACAACTGTAACTCAAAAGCACATCAACAATGAAAAATCTGATTCTTGCAATTGCACTCCTTTGGCCCTTTGGAAAATACATACTTGTGGGGCATAATAACAGCGGAGAAATAATTGAAATAAAAACAAACCGAAACCCTGAATGTTACTTAAACGAAATCTTTTATATGGATACAAAAAACGGCAAAGATTTTTTTTATGTAAAATATCCTACTGAACATTTTATCGTATTTGATTACTACACAACTAAAAATAAAAAAGATGAAAAAGAAACGCCTCTTAACAATCGTAATAGCGATGATCTTGCTAACGATGGCTTGCAGCCCGACTAAAAATTATAATTCATTTGGTTATTACTATAATGATTATGCTAATGTAAAGACGAAATGTAAATAATTCACACTGTTCTTAAAATTCGGATCATGTGTTGTTCTGCAATGCATGATCTTTTTATTTTAGCTGCAGTAATTATTTACATTCTCCCTTTGTATATTCAGTAATGCCGTTACATTCTGCTTCGCATGCATTGCCATAAGTTTTTTCATTACATCCGCAAACGGGATCGTACTGCATAGTGCAAATGCAATCAGATTTCGGATTTTCTTTACATTCATTTTTATCGCAGGTGCCTGATAAACATGTGAACATTATTAAAAGAATTATAATTGATTTTAAGGGTTTCATAATATTTGATTTTAATATATTTCTTTTGTGATATCATAAAAACATAATGTTTTCTTCTCTTATCAATTCCATCCCCTTCATTCTTAAAATAATTTGTGCAACAGTTAAAACATCTTTGCTGCAATATGTTGCAATGCGGTCTAAATTATTTTCTTCCCAATAAACTTTGCCTACCATGCTCCCGTCAATATCATTTTTTGGTGTGGCAATATTTAAAATACTTGCAAGCAGATTCAAAGAAGTATAATGTTTATAATCACCAAATTTCCAGAGTTCAAGAGTGTCAACATGATTTACTTCCCAGGGTCTTTTACCTGAAAGGTCTAACGTATCAGGTAAAACAATTCCATTAATGAGCAATCTTCTGCAAAGCCAGGGCACATCAAATTCTTTTATATTATGCCCGCAAAGCTGATAAGCTGTTTTTGCTGTAAATGTTTTAGTGAGTATTTCAAGAAAATCCTTTAATAGAATTTTTTCATCATCATTTTTTAATGTTTTAATTCTTGCCTGGTAGCCACTGTCAGTTTTAATTAAATGCCCGCAACTTATCACAATTACTTTTCCGAACTCAGCATAAATTCCTGCTTTACTAAAATAGTAATCCGCTTTGTTTTCTTCTTCCTTTCTGAACCTTCCAACTTTATCATCAAATAACTTTTGAAAATTATCAGGAAGGTCATCATAAGTTCTTTTTTCAGGAACAGTTTCAATATCAAAAATGAAAAGATTTTCAGGAATAATGTGGTTGAGCATGCCTCGAATTTTTGATGAAGATATTTAACTTATTTTACTAAACAAAACAGCCTTAAATTTTTGAACGCAGGGTAACTAGAGGGCGGGAAATTTTCATTCCCTAACTCATCCAGCCATTTCACCCTGTAAAATAGTGCTTTCACTCAAAGTGCCTTGCACAGTAAATATTCATGAAGTAATTTTCCCATACATTAGTTATAACCTGAAACTTAACTTATGCCAACTATTAATTCATTTAAAAACTTCACTTCTGATTTTGATCAGGATTTGGAGTTCCCGCCATTAAAATTCCCGGATCGGAGCAGAACAATTATATCCGATAAAACAGAAAATTTACCCCTGGTAAATACAAAAAAAATTAAAGTAGAAAGAATTATTGTGGAAGTTGGTGCATGGCTGCAGGTAGTTATTATTCTTTATTTAATTATTTGGTTATTTTTTATTCGCTAATTAGGAAAGAATTAATTACCGATAAATTAAAAAGTTCAGAGCCCAAAATAAATCACCACTATTGGTGATTAAAGGGGATATAGATAAATCTGAAGTTTGAAGTACATTTATAATTGGGTAAGTTATTTTCACTAAATAATTTATCCGAAAATAAATTAACAATTTATATTACCCATAGCTTAAAATTATGAAAAGCCTAAAAACTTTTGTTTTTACAATTGCATCAATTGTAATTTCAACTCAACTAAAAGCACAGGCACCCGAAATTGCATGGGATAACACCATTGGTGGAAATGAATATGATTATCTTCAATCCGTTCGACAAACCACCGACGGAGGCTATATACTTGGCGGATATACAAGATCCGGCATTTCTGGGGATAAAACGGAAGCAAGTCTTGGTGAAAATGATTACTGGGTGGTAAAACTTAGTTTCTCTGGGGACATTGAATGGCAAAACACGATTGGTGGAAGTGGATTTGATGAACTTCAATCCGTTCAACAAACTACAGATGGAGGATTTATTCTTGGTGGATATTCCAATTCGCCCGTCTCTGAAGATAAAAGCGAAGGCGACCCTTTAAGCAGCGTTGATTATTGGGTAGTAAAAATTGATGCAAGTGGCGATATTGAATGGGATAACACGATTGGTGGGAATTCAAATGATTGGCTGTATTCCGTTCAACAAACTACGGATGGAGGATTTATTCTTGGTGGATATTCCACTTCACCCGTCTCCGGAGATAAAAGCGAAGGTAGCCTTTTTGGCAGCGTTGATTATTGGGTAGTAAAAATTGATGCAAGTGGCGGTATTGAATGGCAGAACACGATTCGTGGAAATTCCGATGATTTACTCTATTCCATTCAGCAAACATATGACGGAGGTTATATCCTGGGCGGATACTCAAATTCAGGTATCTTCGGGGACAAGACAGAAGTCAGTCTTGGTGAAAATGATTACTGGGTAGTAAAGCTTGATGATGATGGGGTTATTGAATGGCAGAACACGATTGGTGGAAGTTCGGATGATTTATTGTATTCCATTCAACAAAGTTCCGATGGAGGTTATATTCTTGGTGGATATTCAGAATCCGGCATTTCGGGCGATAAAAATGAAACGAACATTGGCGGCTCAGATTACTGGGTTGTAAAATTAGACACAAGCGGAAACATTGAGTGGCAGAATACAATTGGCGGAAATTCATGGGATATTTTGAATTCCGTTCAACAAACCGAAGATGGAGGGTATATCCTCGGGGGATACTCACATTCCGGCGTATCGGGCGATAAAACAGAAGCTAGTATGGGATCTGATATCTGGTCAGTAAAACTAAATTCCACTGGCAATATTGAATCGCAGAATACGATTGGGGGAAGTACCTTTGATTTTCTTTTTTCCAGTCATCAAACCGCCGATGGAGGCTATATCCTGGGAGGAAGCTCAAAGTCCAATATTTCTGGCGACAAAACGGAAGCTAACCTTGGAGACTATGATTACTGGGTAGTAAAACTTAATCCTGATTGCACAGCAATAAATTATTATGCTGATGCAGATGATGATGGATATGGCAATATATTAAATGATTCCCTATCATGTAATATCCCTGTGGGATATGTAGCTGAGGGCACGGATTGCAATGATGCAAATAATTTAATTAATCCCAGTGCAACAGAAATATGTAATACGCTTGACGATAACTGCGATGGAAATACAGATGAAGGTTTAACTTTCACAACATATTATTTAGATGCAGACGCAGACGGATTCGGAAATACTACGGATTCAATTTATTCATGTTCTGAATTTGCAGGATATGTTGCAAATAATTTTGATTGTAATGATGCAGATAATTTAATTAACTCTACTACACTAGAAATATGTAATGCGGTTGATGATAACTGCGATGGGAATGAAGACGAAGGATTAACTTTTATTACTTATTTTTTTGATGCAGACTTAGATGGATTTGGGAATACTACCGATTCAATTTATTCATGCTCTGAAATTGCGGGATATGTTGCAAATAATTTAGATTGCAATGATGCAAACAATTTAATTAATCCCGCTGCAACAGAAATATGTAATGCCATTGACGATAACTGCGATGGAAATACAGATGAAGGGTTAACTTTTAATACTTATTATTTAGATGCAGACGCAGATGGATTTGGCGATGTTTTAGTTTCCACTTCAACATGCGATGGTCCGCCAGCAAGTTATGTAGAAGATAGCTCTGATTGTAATGATGCAAATAATTCAATTAATATTGGTACAAAAGAAATATGCAATGCAATTGACGATAACTGCGATGGAAATACAGATGAAGGATTCACTTTTACCACTTACTATTTTGATGCAGATGCAGACGAGTTTGGAGATGCTTTGATTTCCACTACAACCTGCGATGGTTCGCCTACAGGGTATATTAACGACAGTACAGATTGCGATGATACCAACCCCAACATTTATCCCGGCGCAACAGAAATATTAAATGGCATTGATGATAATTGTAATCAAGTCATTGATGAGGGATTAGTAAATATTAATTCAATAGAAAATAATTTCTTCATAAATATTTATCCAAACCCTGCAAATAATAAAATAACTATTGCATTTAACGAACAAATAAATACAGAAGCACAAATAACAATTACAGATATTACCGGAAAATTAATTTCATCATTTCAATTACAACCATTAGAACAACAACTTGAAATTGATATCTCCTCTTATGCAGCATCCTTATATTTTGTAAAACTGCAATATGATGGAATAACTGAATTACAGAAATTTATTAAAGAATAAATAACTTTTACTAACTCAACAATATGAAATATCTAACACCTTTACTTTTAACAATCGTGTCAATTTTAATTTCGACTCAACTAAAAGCACAGTCACCTAAAATTGAATGGCAGAATACAATCGGGGGAAATGGATATGATGCTCTCTA
>JACMJP010000407.1 GCA_014380545.1 Chitinophagales bacterium
CTGCAGCATGATCTCTTCTCCATGTTGCAGTTTTACAAAATAAATTCCTGCAGCATGATCTCTTCTCCATGTTGCAGGAATTTATTTTGTAAAACTGCAACATGGAGAAGAGATCATGCTGCAGAAATTTATTAAACAAGACAGATAGTCATGAGAGATTTATGAAAATTGAAATGGATGGAGAAATATATACGGAAAAGATCATTAAACACTAAAAACTTTATATGCATAAAAATTTATCAATTCTTACGGGTATATTTTTAATTATTTACTCAATAAATATTCCGGCTCAATCGGATGTACTCGATTTAGGTTTTTCTGATGAGGGGAAATTTGTCCATTCATTACCGCATAATTATTCCGGATTATTACCGGATGACAGGTTAATTTTTATCAATTCTGATAATAATTTCCCTGATAGCGTTTTAATGTTGCTTGATGATGGTTTTATAGATGAATCATTTGGTATAGAGGGAATAAACAGGTTTGAAGATTTTCCGTATCCGGATGGTCAAACATATGAATATAAATACACAAGTGCGGCAATTATTACAAATGAAGGTAAATTCCTGGTAGCAGGTTATGCTGTTTATGATATAGGATCAGATTATTTTATTGCGAGATACAACACTGATGCAACACTCGATGAAACTTTTGGGGATGCAGGTGTAATTTGGGGTTTTGGAGAGGTATCCAGCTATGAGGAGGTTGAGCAAATGTTTGTTGATGCGAATGAAAAAATTGTTTTTACAAATGCAAGCTACGGCTATGATGAATATTATTATATTTCAAGGCTGCTTGATAATGGCTCTCCGGATTCCACATTTGATGATGACGGAACTTACAGTATGATTGATCTTTCATTTTTCTGCAAAAAAATAATTGAAGATGATGATAACAGGCTCTATCTGGCAGGGAAGATCAACGAAACATTTTCTGTTATCAGGTTTTTGGAAGACGGACAACCCGATTTTGATTTCGGCTCTTTCGGAATTGCAACAATTCCAGTTGAATCATCTGAAGCCCAGGATATTTATTTCAATGCTCCATATATTCTTGTTTCGGGTATGCAATACATCCACCATTTGGGAGAATTTGAAAAGAACATGATCATTACCAGATTTTTTACTGACGGAGATCCCGATATGAGTTTTTTTGACGATGGATTTGAAATCATAGAACTTGAGTCAGTCACGCCATATAATGAATTTGGTGTCCCGGCTTCAGTCATCAATACCAATGGTGATATGTATTTTGGGGTTTCTCACGGGTTAAATATTCCCGCTGATTCAACTGCCGCTTTTTCAATCATAAAATATGATGAAAATGGAAATATATCTACCGCTTTTTCAGTTGATGGAAAAACAATGGTATTATTTGATGAATTTGATTTTGGACATGTAAATAAACTGATAATCGATAATTCAGGTAAATTACTTTGTAGCGGGATTGTATATAATGACGAGAATTCAACATTTGCTTTCCGGTTACATATTGACGGCACCATTACCGGTACTGATACAGTTATTGCTTCTGCTTTTGAATTAAGTAATAACACCGTTCCAATTCACATCTTTCCAAATCCTGCTTTTGAATCATTTTCCATTCATGTGCAGCCGGAATCTCTTATATCAAATCTTACAATATTTAACCTTGTTGGGAAAAAAGTTTACAATGTATCAAATGTGTATGTTAAAGAAATGATTGATGTTTCAAATTATGCAGCAGGAATTTATTTTGTGTTGGTTGAGATCACTGAGCAGCAAAATAGTTTGAAACTGGTAGTAGAATAGCAGTATTTGCATACTCATTATGATGCTCAAATAATATTCGTTTATACGTTTCCCCCTGCAAAAGAACCGCTTCACGAAAATCCGCATTAGCTTGGAACGGAAACGGTTACATTACATTCCAATCATACAAACATGAAAATCTTTACAGCTTTTGATTGATTCAGTAAGTTGTTTTGATGAAATTGCAGGATATATTTCTGACAGCACACATTGTGATGACTCCAATCCAAACATCTATCCAGGTGCAACAGAAATTTTGAACAACCTCGACGACAATTGCAATGGTAAGCTTGAGGAAGGCCTCGTATCAGTTGAAAAAGTGAATGAGCATTTTTTCAAATTATTTCCTAACCCCGCTGATTTAGAATTGACCATTACATTCAGCACTTTAATGACAGGAGAAAAACGCATCGAAATAATTGATGCATTCGGCGGAACCATTCAAGACAAAACGACCTCAGAAAATAAATTACAATTGGATATCAGAGATCTGTCAGCAGGAATTTATTTTGTAAAAGTGCAGCATAGAGAAGAGGTCATGCTGCAGAAATTTGTTAAGCAATAGCGACTCAATAAATTTCCCTTTCATGCCACTAAAACTTTCAATTATGAAATTGTAGTTAATTATTCATGAAAATTATATCTGCAGCAGATATAACACTCCAGCGAATAGGGTGCCTTACTCCACTTTGCAGCCTGTATATTACAGCCCTGGAATCCTCATAATACCCTTATTTTTGGTAGTGGAATTCTCAATAAACACGATATTTTTGATGCATAAAATAAAAAATTATGAAAACACTTACATTCGTAAACCTTTTTTCTCTTTCTATTGCCTGCCTTGTAAAAACCTTTGCCCAGGCACCGGATATCGAATGGCAGAATACCATCGGCAGCTCCAACTATGATTTTTTAACCGATATCAGCCAGACATCAGATGGTGGTTATATTATGGGAGGTTACTCTATTGGCCCGATAAGCGGGGATAAAACGGAAGGAGAAATTGGAGCAGATGATTACTGGATCGTAAAAGTAAATGCTGCAGGAACAGTGGAATGGGAAAATACGATTGGTGGATTTAATTATGATAAATTCTATTCTATTGAAGAAACTCTGGACGGCGGTTACATCATCGGCGGCCATTCATTAAGTGGAAGCGGGGCAGATAAAACAGAAAGCAATATATTCGGTTATGATTACTGGGTAGTAAAATTAAATGCAACCGGAGTTATTGAATGGCAAAATACTATAGGCGGAAGCGGGAACGACATGTTGTATAACGCTCAGCCAACATCGGATGGGGGCTACATTCTGGCGGGGACATCAGATAGCGGAATCAGCGGAGACAAAACTGAAGACAGAGTTGGCAATACTGATTATTGGGTGGTGAAATTAGATGCAGACGGAAATATTACATGGCAAAATGATATCGGGGGGGTGATGTTTGATAATCTCTTTTCAGCCCATGAAACTGCAGACGGTGGTTATATTCTCGGCGGTTATTCAACGAGTGGAATCAGCGGAGATAAAACAGAAGCGAATATCGGAGCGAATGATTACTGGATAGTAAAATTAGATGCAGATGGAGTCGTTGAGTGGGACAATACGATTGGCGGCACAGGCACGGAATATTTATATTCTCTCATTCCAACAACAGATGGAGGCTCTCTTGCTGCAGGCATATCAGACAGCGGCATCAGCGGAGATAAAACAGAAGCAAGCTCGGGAAATGATTATTGGATTATAAAATTAGATGAAGATGGGAACATTACCTGGCAAAATACAATAGGGGGCACAGGAAGTGATTTGTTATTCGTAAATCCTGCGGATCAAACCGCTGACGGAGGATATATTATCGGAGGTTATTCAACTAGCGGCATCAGTGGAGACAAAACAGAAGCAAATACCGGTTCATGGGATTATTGGATCATAAAATTAAATGACGGCGGCAGTATAACCTGGCAAACTGTACTTGGCGGATCATCGGGTGATTACGCAAATGCTGTAAGTGAGACAGCAGACGGTGGATATATCATAGGAGGTTATTCTTACAGCGGCATCAGCGGCGAAAAAACAGAAGCAAATATTGGTGACGCTGATTATTGGGTAATGAAGCTGGAAGGAACCTGTGTTGCAACTGCAGAAATTTGTAATGGTCTGGATGATGATTGTAATAGTTTAATTGATGACGGAGTAACAGAAACAATTACCATTTCTGCCGCAGGCCCCACTACATTTTGCCAGGGAGGATCAGTTATCTTAAATGCAACTACCACAGGCCCAAATTATCAATGGAAAAAGAACGGAATAAATATTCCCGGTGCAACTTCATCGACATTTACTGTAACAGCCAAAGGTATTTACACTTGTGAAACAAGCAGCACCTGCGAAATCGGAAGAGC
>JACMJP010000408.1 GCA_014380545.1 Chitinophagales bacterium
CGGTTTGGTGATGCCCCCTCAACCTGATCCACCTTATGATGATTTTTACAATGTAACTCCGTTCAGCAGGTTTCAAATTCCAACTTCGGCGCATAATGAATTTTATGACTGGCCCGATACATTAGCAGTTGTTCCGTTTATAGATGCAGGATTAACAGATGGAGAAAGAGATACAATTCTTGCAGATTCAAAAAGAGCAAATGCTATTATGGCATATCTTGCTGCGATTCGTTTTGTTGACGAACAGGTTGGGAGATTTCTTGATTCATTAGCTGCTTATCCTGATATTTATAATAATACAATAATTATTTTCACAAGCGATCATGGATATGCATGGGGTGAAAAAAAACATTACGGAAAATCATTATTATATGAAACAGATATCCGAATGCCATTAATAATTGCTGATCTGCGGGATCCGCATGAACAGGTAACTGAGCGCACTGTTTCACTAATTGATATTTTTCCAACCTTGTGTGATTATGCAGGAGTTGATTATCCTGTTTTCCCTGACGGAACAAATTATTTAGACGGGCAGAGTTTAATGCCGCTTTTGCAGAAGGCAGATACAACATGGGAAAGACCGGTATTGTCACAAATAAAAAATTCAATAACAGGACTTGTTTGTTTCCCACAAAATTCTATACGCAATGAAAGATTTCACTTTATACAATTTAATACACACGGCGGTAGTGACACAGCATGCGATATTGCATTAAGTGAAAAAGTATATGAATTATATGAGATAGGGCAGAACCGTGATGTAGATCCTTATGAATGGAATAATCTTGCAGAAGAAAATGATTATGATGACCTCATCAATTATTTTGAAGATTGTTTACCGGGTGGTGATCTTTATCTTGTAAAAATGCATGACGTAATTATTAACACTGAAACATTACCGTGCTTTGCGGATTATGATGATACCATTCATTTATCTGCAACACTTTATTCTCAAAATGGAATTTTAATTTCTGATGCAGATAGTTTAAGCGATTATACATTTGCATGGAGAAATAGTTTAACCCCGGAAGTATATACCGGAATAAATTATGATTTTGCGATGTCAGGTTTAAGTGATGAACAATATGACGAGAAAGAAAAAATAGTTTTTTATCTCACAGTAAGAAAAAATTCAATATTGCAGACTGCTGCATTTGAATTACAATATGTATACATAAATCCTGCAAATACACCTTCATTTGAATATGATATTACTGCCGATAGCGCAACACTCACTCTTACTGTGAATGATTATTTAGTTACAGGAAATTATACCGATATAGACTGGAATTTTGGCGATGGATTTATTGCTGATGATTTTTTACCCGCACCGCATACATATGCTGCTGCAGGTCCTTACACTTTTGAAAATATTTTGTACTACGGGAATGGCTGCAGTTTGTCGCAGAGTGAAATAATATTTGATTTTGATACAACAATAAATATCTCTGAACTAACACAAAATGAAATTAATATTTATCCCAATCCATCAACCGGAAAGTTTACGATAACAACAGGTGCATTTGAAAATGACTTTTCACTTGCATTGGTAAATAGCACCGGTCAGGTAGTTTATAAACAAAATATCTCATCGACTCCTGAACATACATATTTTATTGACATCCGTAATTTACCTGCAGCGAATTATGTTATACGTTTGTATAATGATAATTTTTCTTACGCCGCAGTTCTTCAGCTTGTGAAATAATTTCATTGTATTGTAAGTTTAAAACCATGCGTTTGTCAACTTTGACAAACACATGGTTGGTTTACAAATGGCTGACACACGGCACATACTACGCAATATAAATTGCACTTAATTAACTGTAATCTAAAACCACATTTTATGCGCACCACTTTTGAGCTCCAGGTTATTCAACCGCACATTTCTGCTTGTCATGAAAATTGGGACACAATGCTGCCACATGAAAAAGGAGCATTCTGTAATAACTGTAATAAAATTGTTCATGACCTCAGCAATTATTCACAAAAAGAATTTCATGACTTTTTACTTGACCATGAAGAGAAGGATGTTTGCGGAAAAGTAAAAGCAAAGTATATTGAACAACCATTTTCTTTATTAAGTAAAAAAGAACCACCCGGCATGGTCTGGTTTGCAGTTTTTTTATTTGTTGTTTTCGGTATGACCTTATTTTCATGTAACGAAAAAGAATATGCTGCTGTGAAACTTGCAATTAATAATTCCATGACTTATGAAAAGCTGGTAAATAATTTTAATGACGCAGTTGACCCGCAAATTATTAAAACCGGATTCATCGAAATTGAAATCTCAACAATCACAGAATGCGGGTGTGATGTATATGAGGAAATTAAAATTATAGAGCCTCAGTCAAATATATTAGATGATATAATGATGTATGATACACTAAATATTGTTGAAATCATAGGCAACTCACCTGATCATTATTGGTTAGGAGGAATAAGCAGCTATGTAAGATATGTTAATCCAGATACTATCACCTTTGATACAATTGAAAATAAGGAAATAAATATTCAACATTTTGATACCGAACTAAAGGCATATCCCAACCCCTCGAGGAGCAATGTAACCATTGAATATGAAATTGCTGAAGATGGTTTTGTTTTATTGAGTGTATTTAATATGAACGGGCAAAAAATTGGCGACCTTATCAGTGATAATAATTATGTTGCCGGAAAATATACCCAACAATTTAATGTTTCTGATCTGCCGGGTGGAAATTATATTCTATTGTTGCTGAATAATGAAAGCAAAAAAACATTTCAGTTATCGGTAATTGATTAAACAGATGTTTTGTGAGCGAATACTGCCGGGGGAGGAAATATTTGAAGCCGTAAAAATCTCTCCTGTGCAGTTTTGTTTTCGTCCCGATTAAAATCATACCCTATTTATCAAGTTTTGAAAATTGGAAATAAAGTTTTCCATCTTTTTTTTGAAGGGAAAAGAGAAGAAAGATAACCGGTGTCTGATAAAAATTTTCCATCAGATACCAATAACGATTGATGTATTTTTTCTGTTGTCCATGTATCAAGATATGCTCTGAGAGGAATTTGGATGCTATCGGTGCTGTTTAATTTTTTATAATTTTCTGCAAGTTTCTTCATATATTTTTCAATATCCAACGCAAGTTTTTGTGTATAGATATTATTTTCAGGTTCTGTATGTTCTGCCATATATAAATGTACATCTTCACATACATCCTGTATGGTATGGATACTACGGGATATCTTTTTCATATTTCCTGAATTTGCTGAAACAAAATAAGCAGTGGTGCTGAGCACTACAACAAGTGGAATCGCTATTTTGTATTTCATTTTGATATAAAAATAATTATAAGCCAAATTTATGAATAAATCGAAGAATGAAATTCTGCAATTAAACTTCTAGCGATGGATGTTTATCGCACTTTGATATACAAATAAATAAAAGGCAAATTATTTGGTTGAGTTCGTTGTCTGTGTTTTCAAATGATCGTTATCTGCTTTCCTTTCTAAGCTGCGCATTCCATAATGTAAGACTAAAGGAATAGTGAAGGGGATAAATCTTGCAAAAACGGGTAATATAAATGATACAAGTAACGAAATAATTAATATTATAGGAACGACCAGGCTCC
>JACMJP010000409.1 GCA_014380545.1 Chitinophagales bacterium
ATTCTTATAAGTATTAAAGCGAATATTATCAAAAAAAGAAAGTGGGTAATTGAACACGACACCACCATCCACATAAATTTGTTTATCGAAAACATTATTTGAAAATTGCCATGCTTTAAAAAAAAATGGAATTGACATAGATGCACGGATGGCTTCTGCAACAATAATATCCGGTGTTACATCAACAGAAAATTCATCAACAGTATGTTTACTCACATTGCATGAAAAAACATATAAATTTTTACACCCCGCCTGCTGCATTTCATAAAATGTAGCGTTGGGTTGTAATTTCTTCGGCGAATTATTTAAAAAATCATGAATAAAATTGAGAATATAATCTCCGGAATACATTCCATACCTTGAAAAAATGCGAAGAGGATTAAAACCGCTTTCAAATTTTTTGAAATTGATGTTATACATTAATTGTTCAATTGCATCAACGTTATATCCAGCGCAGATCATTCCTGCAACTAATGAACCTGCAGAAGTTCCTGCAATACGCTCAATACCGTTCAGGATATTGGCATTTTCAAGCTCCCGCAGGGCGCCAACATAGGCAATGCCTTTTACGCCACCACCTTTTAAAGCAAGGTTTTTTATCATATATCATTACTTTTGTTATTACTGTGCTGCAGACATGCCTGCAACACCCGTGGAGCAAATTTATTGTTAAATATACACCTATCGCTTATAAAGACAAATGGAATAACGCAAATTTTTGATCCTGTAAAAAATCGATGATCTCATTTCTGCGGTCAATTAATATCAATGAATAATTTTACGGGTATGAAGCAAATGCCGGAATTAAACAAAAAAACCCACAAAAAAAACTTAATATCAGCCAAACTACTTTTGAATTAGTGAAAGATTTATTTACTTGCATTCACAAAGGGAAAATTTAAGCAAAGAATTAAGAGATGATTGATATATATTTTTTGCTGAAAAAAGTAAAATCTAAAATAAAAATAGGAATAAGAATAAATGAATTTTGTAAGAGCCCGTAAATATATTCTTGAAAGATTGAAGAACGATCTCCCACCTCAATATCATTATCACAGTATTGATCATACAAAAGACGTATTGTCTGCAGCCAAACGTATTGCAAAAAGAGAAGGTATAAGCGGTGATGATTTAATCCTTTTAAAAACTGCAGTGTTATATCATGATGCGGGATTTATTATTCAAAGTGATGGTCACGAAAAAATAGGTTGCGGAATTGCTAAAAAGATATTACCTGTATATAATTATAATTCTGCACAAATAAATAAAATTTGTGGAATGATCATGGCAACAAAGATTCCGCAACAGCCTCATAACTTATTGGAAGAGATTATCTGTGATGCAGATTTAGATTATTTAGGCAGAAACGACTATTCTAGAGTAAGTAATTTTTTATTTTTGGAGATGAGTAAAATATCGAAAGTAGAAGAAATTGACTGGTTGAAAATCCAAGTATCTTTTTTAAAAACCCATAAATACTTTACGAAAACATCTATCGCAGAACGCAATGAAAAAAAACAAAAAAACCTTCAGCTCCTTACAGAAAAACTTAATAAACGCATTCAATAATTAACACAAATCAATATGCAGGAAGCCCGGCACGATAGTTCCAAAAGCAATTTCCAGATTGACCGTATAACGGCATTTACTGACGGCGTTTTTGCAATAGCAATTACATTATTGGTAATTGAAATCCGAGTGCCCGAATTGCACGATAAAACCGACGAGGCATTATGGGATAGATTGTCTGAAATGGCTCTTATTTTTTTAGGATTTATTATCAGCTTTGGAATCATCGGGCATTATTGGTCAGTCCACCATCGCATTTTTGGTTATGTGAATAAATATACCTCTAATTTAATATGGATAAATCTTGCATTCCTTCTGTCTGTTGTCCTGTTACCATTTAGCTCAGGGCTATTTGGTGTTTATGGAACATATATAAACATGAATATTCCTTATATAATTTATGTGGCTAATATGGCTTTGGTCGGGTTAATGAATATTTTATTATGGGGTTATGTGAGCAAACCCAGCAGAAAGATATTGACGCATGAAATATCTCCTTCACGAATCAGATTAGGTATTTATCGAAGCCTGGTCGTTCCTATAATATTAATTATTTCGTTACTTGTATCATTTATATTACCCGTTTTTGCAAGATTTATCCCCTTCACTATTCCTTTAGTCTTACATTATGGAATGCGCAGATTAGAAAGGAAGGCAGATAACGATCCTTTGAAAACACAGACAACGAACTCAACAAAATAACTTGACTTTTATTTTATTTATATACCAAAGTGCGCATAAACATATATCGCTAGAAGGGTAATTGCAGAATTTCATTCTTCGATTTATTCATAATTTGGCTTATAATTATTTTTATATCAGAATGAAATACAAAATAGCGATTCCACTTGTTGTAGTACTCAGCATCACTTTTTATTTTGTTTCAGCAAATTCAGGTAATATGAAAAAGATATCCCGTAATATCCACAACATACAGGATGTATGTGAAGATGTGCATTTATATATGGCGGAACATTCAGAATCAGAAAATGACATCTATACACAAAAACTTGCGTTGGATATTGAAAAATATATGAAGAAACTTGCAGAAAATTATAAAAAATTAAACAGCGCCGATAGCATCCAAATTCCTCTCAGGGCATATCTTGATACATGGACAACAGAAAAAATACATCAATCGTTATTGGTATCTGATG
>JACMJP010000410.1 GCA_014380545.1 Chitinophagales bacterium
ACTGCATTAGATGATGCAATTTTCGGAACATTATTATTACCAGCTGCTGGCAAACCAAGATCAGTTGATCTTTGGCCCATATTCTATACTGGTGCGCCTAATCTTGCTCCCTATCAATTAGCAACAGGTAAAGGTGGAAACCCATTAGCAGCAGGAAAACCATTCATCAATAACTTTTTGCCTACGGGTGGTGATATGTTGCGTTTAAATATGGCTGTACCTGTTACTGACAGAACCAGTTCATCATTCAGTTCTCTTGGATTAGTGCAGGCAGCAGTGCTTGGATTAACAGATCCAACTTATGCCTCTACCACTGATCTTGAGTTTATCCCAAACATGGATGGATTCCCGAACGGAAGAAGACTTGAGGATGACGTAACAAGAATTGAATTACAGGCTGTGAGCGGAATCGTATTAGCAGCAATTGGTTTGTGGTATGATGATTATGATCCGTTAACTTCTCCTTCACCATTAACAAAAGACTTATTAAATGTTTTATTCTACACCACAAGAGTAGAAGCAAACGACAAATCTTTCCAAACTAGCTTCCCTTATGTAGCTGAACCATGGAGAGGAACTGAAGTAAGTTTTGATTATTAAAAATATTAAAACCGATAACAATGAAAAAGATTTTATATAATATAAAAGGTTCGATGAAAACTTTGCTCTATTCCCTTGCAATTGTTGGATCAACCTTCACAGCGACAGCATCCTCTCACAGAGAGGCGCCGCTTATTGCCGATGACCCGCTGGCTGATAATACAGACTTATATGTATTCCGCAGTCCTGGAACACCGGAAATTCAGGAAACAATAACGATTATTGCAAATTTTATCCCGCTGGAATTACCACATGGCGGACCGAATTATTACACATTCGGCGAAAACATTCGTTATGAGATACATATTGACAATAACATCGCAACATTAGGTGATGATATCGTGTATCGTTTTCTATTCACAAGAACGGATGAAGATCCTACAACTTTCTTCAATATCCGCCTTGGTGCAGAAAACATTAAAATGAATTACACATGTGAGAAAAGTACAGATGGTGGGTTAACATTCACTACAATAGTAAGTGGTGGAACTGTTCCTCCTCCATATATTGGACCACGGTCAATTGAAGACCCTGTAGTTGGTCTTGGTACCACTTACGAAGCCTTGATTGCTGACGCAATTACAACTGCAAGTACAGGTGAAACTGTTTTTTGCGGTCAGGCTGATGATCCATTTTTTGTTGACCTCGGTGGAATCTTCGATCTTGGAGATGCGCCCCGTGCTGACGGAATGCCGCATGATGGAGTAGCATGTTATAACACACATACCATTGCATTACAAATTCCAATTAATATGCTTCAGAAAGATGGCTTAAACGCTGCTGATGCTGATGATATATTAGATGGTGATTTCGTAATTGGTGTATGGGCAAGTGCAAGCCGCCCTGCCATGCGTACATTAAATGGTGACGGTACTGAATCTGTTTCAGGTGACTGGATCCAGGTTTCAAGACTTGGTATGCCTTTAACAAATGAAGCTGTTATTCCTATTGGCGCTAAAGACGCCTGGAATGGTGCAGACCCTTATTCCGAAGATGGAGCATTTTATACATATTTCTATAATCCTGAATTAGCTTTATACATGGATGATGATTTATTTGGGGGAGCAGTGCCAGCATTCGCACCTTTAAGAATTCAGAAAGCTTCTTTAGGTACTTATGACTTCACCAACGGCGCCGATGGTTTATATCCATTAAAAGGGTCTCTTGCTGTAGAAGAAACTGCACTTGATGAGGATTTATTTGGTGGTTTATTGTTACCAGCGGCGGGTTCACCCCGGTCCGTAGACTTATTACCGATTTTTCACACAGGTGTTCCTAATCTTGCGCCTTATCAATTAGCCACAGGCAAACCTGATGGTAATCCATTAGCGGCAGGTAAACCATTTATCAATAACTTTTTGCCTAATGGTGGTGATATGCTTAGGCTAAACATGGCTGTTCCGGTAACGGATAGAACTGATCCTGCATTTAGCACTGAAGGTTTAATACAAGCTGCAGTATTGGGATTAACTGATCCTCTCTACGCAACTACTGACCTTGAATTTATTCCGAACATGGATGGTTTCCCGAACGGAAGAAGGCTTGAAGACGATGTAACAAGAATTGAGTTACAGGCTGTAGCGGGTGTGGTATTAGCTGCGATAGGTTTATGGTATGATGATTATGAAGTTGGAGTTTCACCTTCACCTGTTACTACTGATCTTTTAGATGTATTAACTTACACTACAGGAATTGAAAGTAACGATACATCATTCAAAACAAGTTTCCCTTATGTTCAAACTCCATGGAGTGGAACAGGAAAATGCAGTGGTGTTGTAATTGATTACGAAGCAACATTAGATTGTACTGCACCTTCAGGTTTAAGTGCAACTTCTATTACAGATGTGAGTGCAACAATTTCATGGATACCAACTCCAAGTGCAGGATTTTATAATGTTATTTATAAAACTGCAGGCGGAATTCCTGTAAGTGTTACTGCAACTGTGCCGGGTGTTGCCTTAACCGGACTTACACCTTGTACTAATTATTTATACAAAGTAGTAACTAAGTGCGGCGGAAATAAAATTTCATCAGGCTGGTTTATGTTTTCAACCAGTGGTGAGGATTGCCGTCTTGGTGTTGCAACTGAAAGTGTATTAGGATTATTTCCTAATCCTGCAAAAGATGTTATAAATATAAATTATTTCACCAACACAGAAAATTCAGTGAACATGCGCATTATTGATGTTACCGGAAAGGAACACATGAATACTTCGTACAGCGCATCAAATGGAATTAATAATTTCCAGATTGATGTTAGCGCATTGAAAGCAGGTGTTTATTATGTACAAATTAAAAATGGCGAAAACGAAGTAACCGACAAGTTTGTTGTAACCAGGTAAATTGCCTGTGTGTTCGTTTCGACAAGGGAAGGAGTAATCCTTCCCTTTTTTTATTATGTATATAAAAATCAAAAAAATAAGAATTAAAAAAAAATCAATGCACTTAAAGAAATAAATTTAAAGTGACCAGCATTAATATAGACCAATTATACAATACTTACATAATTCACTGATTATTATTTTTTCACCTGAACCTTTGACAACTTTACGGTGTTGCATTTTAATTACTGCTCATTAATATTAGTTTTTATTCTGAACTGCTTTTTCAATATAAAATATCAAAGTGCTCAGTTTAATTATTTATTAGTTTATTATTTAATCATAGAATTTATATCATGACTATTATTTTAATTTTTTTTATTGCACATTGGTATCTTTCCCTCTTTTCGCAAAGTTTTCTTACACACAGATATGCTTCGCATGGAGCTTTTACTATGAATAAATTTTGGGAAAAGATCTTTTATATTTTTGCTTATATAACAATGGGCTCAACTTACATGAGTCCCCGTACGTATGCTATCATGCATCGCATGCATCATGCTTATACAGATACACCACTTGATCCGCATTCCCCCAACGACTCATCCAATCCATTTTCCATGATATGGAAAACGAATAAGGTTTATATGTCCATTTTCAGAAATAAAATGCAAGTGGAAGAGCGATTTACAAAAAACCTCCCAGATTGGCATTGGCTTGATAAATTGGGTCATTCACGAATATCAAGAATATTATGGAGCTTTCTTTATATTGCTTTTTATATAATCTTTTCCCCATCTCCCTGGTTCTATTTTTTAATTCCAATTCATATACTTATGGGGCCAATACATGGTGTAATTATTAATTGGTTTGCTCATAAACATTTTTATGTAAACTTTAAGCTGAATAATAAATCAATGAATTTATTTCCTATTGATCTTATTATGCTCGGCGAAGCTTATCATAATAATCACCATAAATTTGCATCCAGCAGTAACTTCGGCGTAAGATGGTATGAAGTAGATCCTGTTTATCTTATCATTGTTTTTTTCAATTGGCTTGGTATTGTAAGAATAAATAAAATGGCTCTAAATACTAGCCACAGTTTATAATCATTATTAACAGCCAAAACTGATCTGTCAAATTAAATTACTCTTATCCTTTACTTTCCTGCTATCAGTTTTTTAATACCACATATTTTCAGCGCATAAGAGCTGAATATTGCACCTTCCTGCAGAAAGGTTTTATATCGATAGAACTTCTTCTTTTTAAATTATGTCGTGAAAAGAAATAATATTTCTTTCGAAAAAAAAATTTCATACTTTTATCACTTCATATTTAATATGCACACACCCGATCTGAAAAAGGCCGCTATATTAACCCTTATATTAGTTACAGCATTTATTTTATGCTGGGAGTATTATTTGCGCAATAAAGGCTTCAGGATATCCTATAATGATGATGAAAGCTTATGGAGCAGCAAAAGAGCGCAAATAGATGAACAGGATTCTGCATACACAGTATTTATAGGATCATCAAGAATTAAATACGATCTCGATATTCAAACATGGGAAACATTAACCGGAGAAAAAGCAATCCAGCTTTCTTTTGTTGGCACTTCACCAAGGCCTGTATTAAATAACCTTGCAAACGATCCTGATTTTAATGGAAAATTAATTATTGATGTTACCGAGCCGATATTCTTCGACAGGGAAACAATGAGAGCAAATGAATCTGCAGAAAATGCAATTAAATATTATAACGACCGCACAACTGCACAAAAAAGCAGTAGTGTTATTAATGATGCATTAGAGTCTCAGTTTGTTTTTCTTGATGAAGAAAAATTTGGTTTAAATGCTTTGCTCAATCATCTGCAAATACCCAGACGAAAAAATGTATTTGTTTTTCCATTATTCCCGAGAGAGTTTGAACAAAACAAGTTCAACAGGCAAAATTTTATGCTTCCAAAATTTGTAACGGATACAGCATTGCAAAATAAGCAGATAGGTTGCTGGGTAATTCTCGGTGCTTTAGATACAACCCCTGCTTTTAGTGGTGATTCTTTAGTTGCAGTTTTTGAAGAATTAAAAGTTTCCATTGATAAAATAAAAGCAAGAGGTGGGCAGGTATTATTTGTAAGAACACCTTCAAGCGGTGGTTATCTTGAAACAGAAAACAAAGTTTACCCCCGTGAACAGTACTGGGATAAGATGCTGGCATATACAAATATACCCGGAGTTCATTTTCACGATTATGAGGAGATCGCACATTTCATTTGCCCTGAATGGTCGCACTTATCTCCGGAAGACGGAATTGTATTCACAAAAAATTTTGTGCGAATACTTGAAGAAGAAAAAGGGTGGACTTTTTCGCAAAAAACAAAATAAATAATAATAATAAACTCAGTATGTAATATTTAAAACGATGGTATTTAATTCTTCCACTTTCCTGCTGTTTTTTATCATTATCCTGATATTGCATAATCTTCCGTTTACATGGAAAGTAAAAAAAATAAATTTGCTGCTTGCCAGTTATCTTTTTTATGCTGCATGGAATCCGCCTTTCATTCTTTTACTGTGGCTCTCTACGCTTGTTGATTTTTTTGTGGGCAAAGCATTATATGCTCAGGAAAATAAAAGCAAGAAAAAAGTATTACTTGTTATCAGCCTCATTGGCAACCTGGGTATGTTATGTTTTTTTAAATACGGTACCTTTTTATTACAAAATTTTGTTGCGCTCACAAATACACTCGGAATTAATTTTCACCCTGCTGAACCAAATATTATTTTACCGGCAGGTATTTCTTTTTATACGTTCACAACTTTGTGTTACACAATTGATATGTATAAAAGAAAAAGCAAACCTGTAAAAAGCCTGCTCGACTTTTCGTTATTTGTAACCTTCTTTCCGCATCTTGTCGCTGGACCTATTGTGCGTCCTCCGCAATTAGTGCCACAATTTGAAACACCGAGAACTGCAAATCAAAAACAAATGATGCAGGGGTTATTACTATTAACGCTTGGTTTATTTATGAAAGTTGTTCTTGCAGATGGTATGCTTGCAGAAACTGCAGATAAAGTTTTTGATTCGAAAAGTATTTTAAATACACTGGATACATGGATGGGTGTGCTTGCATTTTCAGGGCAAATATTTTTTGACTTTGCAGGCTATTCAAGTTGTGCACTTGGAGTAGCATCCTGTTTAGGATTTGTATTGCCTGAAAACTTTTTATATCCATACGCCGCCATCGGGTTTTCTGATTTCTGGCGCAGGTGGCATATTACTTTATCGTTATGGTTGCGGGATTATTTATATATCCCCATAGGGGGAAACCGCAAGGGAAAAGTAAGAACATATATAAACCTGATGATAACAATGTTATTGGGTGGATTATGGCATGGCGCAAA
>JACMJP010000411.1 GCA_014380545.1 Chitinophagales bacterium
AACAATTCCCAGTCTATTGATTCGGGGTGGTCATAATTTTTTTTCTTACGATCTTCTAAAGAAATATGTTTATTATCATGATAATATGCATCCTGAGAAATTACAGTCACGGATTGTTCAGGCAATTTTTCAATCAGCCTTTTTACAAAAGTTGTTTTTCCTGAACCTGTTCCGCCTGCTATACCAATTATGATCATGAAGAATATATTAAAATGATTTTAAACATATTGTTACATTATTTTCTTTTTTAATTACTACAAAACCAGAGTTGTGCGGACAAAATTAAACTGAAAAATAATTTAACCAAAAAAGCTTCGAATAACAATGTAAACCGGAGAATATGAACGAAAACCTGTTTCTTTGCATTTGAGTAATATTAAAAATACTTTCACAAATTGTTTTCATTTAGAAAAATAAACCCCAACCGCCGGCAGGAATTTTCTTCACCTGAGGAGGAGCGAAAACATATATACATTAGTATATCCATGCCACTTGTATTTGTAATATTAATGTGGTGTGTGAAACTATTTGAAAAAGTTACAGATATAGATCTTCGTAAATTTGGAATTTATCCAAAAGAAGCGTCCGGTTTGATCGGTGTGTTTGCATCACCTTTCCTACATGCTGACTGGAACCATTTAATTTCCAATTCAATTCCGTTTTTAATACTTGGGGTTTTAATACTTTATTCTTATCGCAAAGTTGCATTCAAAGCGTTTTTATTTATATGGTTTGCAAGCGGGTTTATGGTATGGTTAACAGGCAGACCGAGTTATCATATCGGCGCAAGTAATTTGGTTTATGGTTTTGCTTTTTTTATTTTTTTCAGTGGAATTTTCAGAAAAGATATTCAATCAATAGTCCTTTCACTCTTTGTGGTTTTTGTTTACGGAAGTATTGTTTGGGGAATTTTCCCTATTAAACCTGATATAAGCTGGGAAGGTCATTTAATGGGTGCGGCAAGCGGAACATTCATTGCATTTATTTATCGCAAAGTTGATCTTCCTCCTCCTGTAGAATATGATGAGGATGAAGAGGATGATGATAGCGCTGAATCACAATTGGGAGAAATGTTAGATGACTTAAAGATCAATTATGAAATAATTGAAAAGGAAAAAAAATAATTTTATCTGCTTTCAATGTTTCCTGAAATTAGAATCACAAAAGACGGCTCACAAACCATTTATGTTCCCGCATTAAATGAACATTATCATTCTATCCACGGAGCATATACTGAAAGCATGCATGTATTTATCCAGAATGGTTTCATTAAAAAATTAGGTGAAAATATTAAAAAGATAAAAATCCTTGAAATTGGTTTGGGAACCGGGTTGAATGCATTACTAACACTTGAACATGCAATAAATAAACAAATATCATACACAGCATTAGAACCATTCCCGCTAGTTCCGGATATTATTCATCAACTGCATTTCGAAAAAATAGCTGATTGCAGACATTTTAAAACTATTCATTATTCAGAGTTTAATACTGAAATTTCTCTAGCGGAAAATTTTACTTTCACAAAAATAGATCAGCGTTTGGAAGATGTAATTTTCCACGAAAAATTTGATTTAATTTATTTCGATGCTTTTGGTCCGAAGGCACAACCTGATATTTGGTGTTTACAAAATTTTGAGAAATTATATATTGCAACAAATGAGAATGGTATTTTAGTTACTTATTGCAGCAAAGGCGATGTTAGAAGAAATATGATTGCAGCAGGATATTTTGTAGAAAAACTCCCCGGGCCTCCCGGAAAAAGAGAAATGTTAAGGGCAACAAAAAAATGAATCATAAATTTTTGATTATAGGATGCGGCATAAGCGGAATTTCTTTTTCATGGCAGTTGAAAAAGAGTAATTTGGACTTCAAAATAATTGATCCGTGCCTGCAAAATTCTTCTTCTTTTATAGCTGGTGGTTTAATCAATCCCATTACAGGCAGGAAATATAATTTACAGTGGAATATTCATGAACTATTAAAGCATGCGCATACAAAATATTTGGAGTTAGAAGAACATTTAAAAGTTCCAATTTTAAAAGAGATCAATATTCTGAAAATTCATAAGAGTGCATCAGGCAACAAAGAATGGGAAGAAGAAAAAAAGAAAAAAAATCCGCATTTATTAAATTTTATTGATGAAAACTTCAATAGTGATTATTTCAGGAACATACTTTATTGCGAGAGCGGAGGTATAATAATTAAAAACGGATTGCAGATTAATACAAGATCACTTATTTCTGCGTATCAAAAAAAACTTATTTCCGAAAATAAATTATTGCAGCAAGAATTTAAACCGAATGATCTAAATGCAAGTGAAGAGGAAATCGTTTATAACAATGAAACATTTTCGCATATTATTTTTTGTGATGGAATTCATGCCCTGCAAAATCAATACTTTAACCGGATTCCATTTAAACCAGCAAAGGGAGAATGTTTTATTCTCGAAATAAATGAGTTGCCGGATACTTATACATATCATAAAGGGGTCATTTTAATTCCGTTTGAAAAAAATATATTCTGGGCAGGCGCAACAAACACCTGGGATGACCTTTCAGCGTCTCCCAACGCAGCCGGAAAAAAGGAATTGGAAACGCAATTAAAAGAATTATTAAAAATTCCGTACAAAATTCTTGAACATAAAACAGCAATTCGTCCAACAATTAAAGACCGTTCACCTGTTGTTGGCCAACATCCCGTTTACAGAAATATATTTATACTAAACGGAATGGGAACCAAAGGAATGAGTTTAGCGCCGTATTACGCAGAAATATTATTACAACATATTTTAACTGGTGATCCCATACCGAAAGAAGCAAATGTTGTTAGATTTGCGCAGCATTTAAAGTAGTAAATCATAGTCATGAAGAAAATATTGATAAGTATAAGCGTATTTTTTATTTATAATTTTCTCAATGCCCAAAGCAATATTGAAACTGCATGTTATGTAAAAGATCCAAAAGGAAATGCCCGGAATCATAATGTTGATTTTCAAAACCTGAATCTTGATATTCGGTTTGAACCTGAAAAAGGGAAAGTGTTTGGTGTTGCAAATTATACATTTACGCCACTGCAACAAAAAGTAGATTCATTATTTCTGGACGGAATAAAAATGACTGTTCATGAAATATTACTTGATGGTGCAGCACCAAAATATAAAACAGACAGCGCAGGTATTACTATTTATTTTTCCCCTGCATTAACATGGGAAACAAAACATACATTGCAAATTGATTATACTGCTACACCAAAAAAAGGAATTTATTTCATTGGCTGGCAAAAGCCCATTACTGCAAAAACAGATGATCCAAACAGAACAAGAAAACAAATCTGGACACAAGGCCAGGGAACTGATAACCGCTATTGGATACCCGGCTATGATGAGGTGAATGATAAATTAATTACAGCATTAAATATCTCTTTCGATAGAAAATATGAAGTGATATCTAATGGAAATTTATCCGGTAAAAATAATATTGATGAAAATACAATAACATGGAGATATGCTATGGATCATCCGCATGCTTTATATTTAATTATGCTGGCAATAGGAGAATATGATCATAAGGATTATGTTTCAAAAAATGGAATTATTTCCCGACAATACTATTATCCTGACAGAAAAGATGCAGTGGAAATCACATATCAGCATACTGCAGAGATGATGGATTGGCTGCAGAATGAAGTGGGTGTTAAATACCCATGGCAATCATATTCTAATATTCCTGTACAGGAATTTTTATATGGGGCAATGGAGAATACAACTGCAACTGTTTATACAGATTATTTTTTGCAGGATGCAAGATCGTCGTTCGAAAGAGATTATGATGCAATTAATGCACATGAATTAACCCATCAATGGTTTGGAGATTATGTTACAGAATATAGCGGCACTTCGCACTGGCTGCATGAAAGTTTTGCAACGTATTATTCAAAAATATTTATGCGCACTGTTGAAGGCGATGATGCATACGCCTGGGAACGCAGAAAGGAAATGCTTGCAGCCATAAATGCAGACAATCAGAATGAATATCCACTTGCACATTCTCAGGCAGGCTCATCCAGGCACTATCAAAAAGGGAGTTACGTATTGGATATGCTGCGATATGTTTCAGGTGATGCGCAATTCCAAAAAGTAATTAAGGAATATTTATTAGCGCATCCCTATGAAAATGTTTCAACCTATGATCTGCAACTGCAATTTATAAAAACGCTCGGCATGAACCTCGACTGGTTTTTTGATGAGTGGGTTTATAAAAGTGGTTATCCTATATATGATGTGAGCTATACTAAAAATTCTCAAACAACAAGCGTAACTGTAAAACAAACACAAAAAATTACATCAACTGCCGGCCTATTTAAAATGCCCGTTCATTTACAAGTATTTTATCTAAACGGAACAAATATTGATACTTTAGTTTGGGTTGAAAAAACGGAGACACAAATAAATATTATAAACAAAAATTTTCTTGAAGTTGCTTATGTATTATTCGATCCGGGAACGATGGTGTGCAGCAAAGTGAATTTTAAAAAAGAATTCCCCGAATTGATGATACAGGCAGTTATGGCGCCTAATTATATTGACAGGTACGACGCTGTTACTGCAATGAAAAATACACCCATAGAAACAAAAAGAGAAGGTTTAATTAAGGTTTATCATAAAGAATCACACTTTGCAATTAAAACAGAAATTATTACTCAGCTAATTAATGATACCGATAAATCTTCCCTTGCTTTAATTAAATCTGCGTTACAGGATAAAGATGCAAGTGTGAGGCAGGCAGTTTTAACAAGTACTACTTCAATTCCGAAAAAATTAATAAAAGACTATGAAGCAATGCTCAATGATTTCAGTTATGTGAATGTTGAACTGGGGTTGCGCTTATTATGCAAGGAATTCCCCGCCAAAAAAGAAAAATACCTTGCTGCTACAATAACAATTTACGGTATGAATAAAAATGTGCGCATTGCATGGCTGGAAATTTATTATTCGATTGATAAAACTAAACACATTAAAGAATTAGTTGATTACGCAGGGTACAGCTATGAATTCCGCACAAGGAATAAAACCTTTGACGCATTAAAAGCAATTAATTATTGCGATACAAATGTGGTCAATAATTTATTTGATGCAGCAATTTCACCAAACAGTCGCCTTGCAGGACCCGCAAGAGGAACTCTGCAATTCTTTATGCAAACACCTGAGTATTATACGCTCATCAGAAAAACATTTGATGAAACAAAGTGGGAAGATTGGCAGAAGAGAAGAGTAGAAGTTATATTTCAGGGGAAATGAGAAATTAATCATTCATTCTATTCATTTTCCATTTACTTTTCTTTTCTTGCATGTGTACCGGATTATTAGCAGAAGTTTTATTTTTTTTATCATGTAATTCAGAAGCAAATAACGCAGCAATCATTTCTTCATCTTCATTTATATTTTGTAATTTATCAGGAGTAAAATATTTTTCAATAAACTTTGTATCAAAATTCCCTGATAAAAAAGCTTCATGCTGCATCACAAATTTCCCGAATGGTAGTGTTGTGGCAACACCTGTAATTTTATAATCATCAATTGCACGGATCATTTTTTTGCAAGCCAATTCCCTTGTTTCTGCATGCACAATTAACTTACTCAATAAAGGATCATAATAAATAGGGATTTCCATCCCTTCTTCATAACCATCATCCACTCTTATTCCATGTCCCTGCGGTCTTCTGTAAGTAATTAATTTTCCAACATCGGGTAAAAAATTATTTGCAGAATCTTCTGCAGTAACTCTCAATTCAATCGCATGGCCATTTATTTTTAAATCATCCTGAGTGAAATGCAATTTATTTCCTTCTGCAATTAGTATTTGTTCTCTTACTAAATCCAAACCAGTAATGAATTCTGTAACGGGATGTTCAACCTGCAATCTTGTATTCATTTCAAGAAAATAATATTTTAAATTTTCATCCATTAAAAACTCGACAGTTCCTGCTCCGATATACGCACATGCTCTTGCAGCTTTTACCGCATCCTCGCCCATTTTTTTTCTGATATCAGCATTTAAAATTGATGAAGGCGCTTCTTCCACTAATTTTTGATGACGTCTTTGGATGGAACATTCTCTTTCAAATAAATAAACAGTATTGCCAAATGTATCAGCAAGAATTTGTATCTCAATATGTCTCGGGCTGGCAACATATTTTTCAATAAACACGGCATCATCACCAAAGGAATTGAGTGCTTCACTTTGTGCCCTTTGCATTTGTTCCTCTAATTCATTTTCAGCATTTACAACCCGCATTCCTTTTCCTCCTCCTCCTGCACTTGCTTTAATTAAAATAGGGAAACCAATTTTTGTTGCAATATTTTTTGCATGAGTTATATTTTTAATTGCTTCTTCTGTTCCCGGAACCATAGGGATATTAAATTTTGCCACAGCCTGTTTCGCAGATAATTTGCTACCCATCATTTCCATTGAAGCAGGATTAGGGCCAACGAAAATGATTTTATTTTCCTGCACTTTTTTCGCAAACACTGCATTCTCGCTTAAAAAACCATAACCCGGATGAATTGCATCAGCATTACTTTCCTTTGCCACTTCAATTATTTTATCCATCAACAAATAAGATTGATTAGATGGAGGTGCGCCAATTAAATATGCTTCATCGGCAAATTGAGTATGTAAAGCATTTCTGTCTGCCTCAGAATAAACTGCAACTGTTTTAATTCCCATTTCCTTTGCAGTACGCATAATGCGCAAAGCAATTTCTCCCCGGTTAGCAATTAAGAGTTTTTTAATTTTCATGGTTACAAAGATGGTAGAATTATGTAAGCAATCAAATTGGATAAAAATAAAACACTTATCTTAGTTGTGAAAATTACCTATATATGGTTGTCGTATTAAATAAAAAATTAAGCAAAAAAGAAATTGATGCTGTCATAAAGAAAACAGTTTCTAAAAAGAAAAAAGGTTTTGATCCTGATAAGTATGTTGGCAAAGTGAAATGGAATGAAGATGCTGTATCTTATCAAAAAGAAGTTAGAAATGAGTGGGATTAAGATTTTTATTGACACCAACGTTCTCATAGGAGTTTATAAAGGTGACTCACTTGCATTAAACGTCACAAGGGGATATGAATTAGTAATTTCCTGTATTTCTGAAATAGAAATGCTAAGTAAAAGAACATTAAGAAATGAAATCAAATCTATTAAAGAATTAATCTCTGAGTGTGAAATTATTAATTTAGAATCTGAAATAAGAGAAACAGCGAGTGAGTTGAGAAGAAAATATTCCATTAAAACCCCGGATGCTATAATTGCTGCAACAAGTATTTATTTATCTCTTCCTTTAATTACGATGGACAAAGATTTTAGAAAAATTCAGGAGGCGTCATTAATTATACTGCAATAAAAATGAATTTACTTTCATCCACCTTTTCACTCATCAAAAAAGACATCCTTCTTGAATGGCGAAATAAATATGCTATTAGTGGAATATTAATGTATATGCTCAGCATTATTCTCATTATTTTTTTCACTTTTGAAAATGTTCAGGGCCCTGTTTGGGTAGTTTTATTTTGGATCATTATTTTATTTACCGCCATTAATGCTATTGCGAAAAGTTTTTTATCAGAAAGCAATGGCAGAAATTTATATCTCTATACACTTGCATCACCACAAAGCATTATTCTTTCTAAAATTATTTATAATATCTGCATCATGCTTTTTTTGTGTTTGCTTGCAGTTCTTTTTTATTCTTTCAGTGCGGGATTTCCTGTGGTGGATAATACTTCTTTTTTTCTTGCATTAACCCTCGGGGCAATTTCTTTTGCATCTATTTTTTCTATGATGAGTGCTATAGCTTCGAAAGCAAATAACAGCGGAACATTGATGGCGATCCTCTCCTTCCCCATTTTAATTCCTATTCTCAAAATATTACTACGCATTTCATTGCAGGCAGTTACTGAAAATAATTTTTCCGTAAACATGCAGGATATTCTATACTTGCTTGCATTAAATGTTTTCATAATTACCCTTGCGCTCATTCTTTTTCCCTATCTTTGGCGGGATTAAAGAGATATGCTAAAACAATTGCATAAAAAGTGGTGGAAGATAACCTGTGTTGTGCTTCTTTTTTACAGTTTCATTTACGGAATGCTTATAAAAGTTCCCGCTCTCGAGGTGTTAAATGAATCCATCAGAAATTTATTTTTTCATGTTTCCTGCTGGTTTGCTATGATACTTCTATTATTAATTTCATTGATCTATTCTGTAAAATATTTACGCAGTAATAAAATGATTGATGATGTAATAGCATCAGAAACTGCAAGAATTGCTGTTGTATTTGGTATCCTCGGATTTTTAACAGGCATGTTGTGGGGTCAATTTACATGGGGGCAATATTCTAATTCATTTGCCTGGCTTTTGCAGGATTCGAAAATACTCGGAGCATTCATTGGTTTGCTGATATATTTCGGATATTTTATTTTGAGGGGAAGTATTGATGATGAAGAAAAGAGAGCGAGGGTGGCAGGCGTTTTTTCCATTTTTGCCTTTGTGTTATTAAATGTATTTATAATAGTTATACCAAGATTAACAGATTCTTTACATCCAAACAATGGAGGTAATTCCGGATTTGTTACTTACGATCTTGATAATACATTACGCAGAGTTTTTTATCCTGCCGTTTTCGGATATTTTTTACTGGGGATTTGGATCGCAAGCTTATTGATCCGTTTAAAAATTATTCATTATAAAATTCATAAGATACATATTCATGATGAAACAACTTTGGACAGCATTGCAAAATAAAATACTTTTATTATTTGTATTTGCAGCAGCATTTAATTACGCATCAGCACAAACTAATGAAACAACATATTCAGGTCCTGAAATGGCAACAGGTTTTTATGCTGCAGGGAAAATTTATGTTGTAATTGGTGTGATTGCAATTGTGCTTGTTGGGATCTTTTTATACTTAATAAGATTGGACAGGAAAATAAATAAAATAGAAAAAGAAATTAATTAACTAACGCAATATTATGCTAATCCCAGTCAACACTTTAGGATTAGTAAATAAAAAATAACTCCTGATATTATTACAATTAAGCCTGATAACTAAATAACTTAATCAACTAATAACTAAAATAACATGAGCAATTTAAGTTTCTTCGAAAGCGTAGAAAAAAATTTTGAAAAAGCAGCAGCAATTACCGGCCACCCGAGAGGGTTGTTAGATCAGATAAGAGTTTGTAATTCTGTATATCACATGAAATTTCCTGTAAAAATTAAAGGAGAATTTAAAGTGATCGAAGCATGGAGAGTACAACATAGTCATCACCGCACACCAACTAAAGGAGGAATAAGATACGATTCAATGGTGAATGAAGATGAAGTAATGGCACTTGCAAGTTTAATGACCTATAAATGTGCAATTGTAGATGTTCCGTTTGGTGGTGCAAAGGGAGGAATTAAATTAAATCCGAAAGAATTTACTGCTGAAGAATTAGAGAAAATTACAAGAAGATATGCAGCCGAATTATGTAAGAAACAAATGCTCGGTCCCGGTTTGGATGTGCCTGCACCTGATTATGGAACAGGTGAAAGAGAAATGAGCTGGATAGTGGATACATATATGGCATTAAATCCGGGAAGTGTGGATGGCTATGGTTGCGTTACAGGGAAACCGGTTACACAACATGGAATTAACGGAAGAAGGGAAGCAACGGGTCTTGGCGTATTTTACGGAATAAGAGAAGCCTGCAAATTTGGTGATGATATGCAAGCTCTCGGATTGACCACTGGCCTTGAAGGAAAAAAAGTTGTTGTTCAGGGATTAGGAAATGTTGGGTATTATTCTGCAAAGTTTTTCCAGGAAGGCGGAGCAAAAATTGTAGGCATTGGCGAATTTGAAGGAGCAATATATGATGCAAATGGTTTAGATGTAGATCAGGTATTTCAACACAGGAAAGCAACAGGAAGTATTATAAATTACCCGAACGCAATTAATTTAAATAAAACATCTGATGTACTGGAACAGGAATGTGATATATTAATTCCTGCTGCATTGGAAAATGTAATTCATTCTGATAATGCTTCAAGAATAAAAGCAAAAATAATTGGTGAGGCAGCAAACGGACCTGTAACTGCAGAAGCTGATGATATTTTAAATGAAATGGGTGTTATGATCATTCCTGATATGTATTTAAATGCAGGTGGTGTTACTGTGTCTTATTTTGAGTGGTTGAAAAATCTTTCACATGTTCGTTTTGGAAGACTCCAAAAAAGATTTGAGCAGGCAAGCAATACAAAAATTGTTGAAACAATTGAGAAATTAACAGGCAAACAATTAACAGACTCAGAAGTGGATGCACTTGTAAAAGGGCCTGATGAAATTGATCTTGTAAGAAGTGGCCTGGAAGAAACAATGATCAACAGTTATCATTCGATACACCATGAATGGAAAACAAATCCAAGATCAAATAGTTTGCGCAGTGCAGCATTTGTGGTTGCAATAAATAAAATTGCAAGTGATTATGAAGCATTGGGAATTTTCCCTTAAAGGCATAATAACCTTATTACATAATTATTTAGGCTGTTCACAACTGAACAGCTTTTTTATTTTCACAGTCTTCATTAACTTTATAAAAAAATTATCATGAAAAAACAAATACTTTACACCTTATTTATTTTCCAGTTTACGTTTCTATCAGCACAAACTTTTACAAATTACAGGCTGATCAATTATACAGTTGATATTGATTCTCTTGGTGACTGGATTCCCTTCAAACAATTTACTTATACTTATACCGATGAAAGAGGTGGTACAACTAATCACACAGTATATCCTTATTTCAGGGGCGAATTAAATTTTGACGAAGGATTAGAAGAAACATGGATGGAAGATATGTATGATCCGCAGTATCAGAAAACAAGAACGTATGATGCTGATAATTTAGTAATAGAAGAACTAACACTTGCATGGGATCCTTTAACAGGCTATTATGTAAATTACCAGCAGGAAATATTTACAAATACAGACGGAAAACTTGTGCAAAAAAATAAAAATCAATGGAATGCTTCCACATACGAACCGGTTTATGAAGTTGATTATACTTATTTCGGCGATTTACTTATACAAAGATTAGAAAAAGAATTTTCCGGGGCAGTGTATGAAAATAATTCTCAAACATTTTTTAATTATGATGCTTCAGGCAATTATGCAACTATAGAAATACAAAACTGGGTTGGAAGTGCATGGCAGGATTATTTAAAATATACTTATACTTATAATGTTGATGGTAATTGTATAAATATAAGAGTTGAAAAAAATGATGGTTCAGGGTTTGAAAATTTTTACCAAACTATCTATAATTATGATGGTGCAGGGGTTTTGTTAAATTATGAAATTCAGGTATCGGATGGAACAGGATGGAACAATCAGTTCCTTACCGAAGTAGCCTGGGACGGCAACGAAAATATTTCAGAAGTAATTATTAAAGTTTGGGATGGATTTGCAGATTATATTAACAACGAACGTTATGTGTATACTTATGAAGCATATGAAATAACATCTATAGAAATACCTGAAACATTTTACCTGACAATTTCTCCAAATCCAACTTCTGATGCATTACAATTTCAATCTTCAGAAATTATA
>JACMJP010000412.1 GCA_014380545.1 Chitinophagales bacterium
ATATGCTGCATTAAATTCCTGCATTGCACATCCGTAAATAACCCTGTATTAATTAACTCATAGTATGAAGCAGTATTTATATTAATCGGATTTTTTAATAAAGCTTCTATACCTTCTTCATAACTTTCCAGGCCGCCTTCAATATTGCTTTCATTTTCCACAATACTTTCTATAATATCATTTCCTAATCCTGTGGAATCATTTACTTGAGAGAAGGATGTTTGAACCATAAAAGGGCACAGAAGAACACAAAAGAAAATGCGCAATTTATTTCTATTGTTCATTTTGTGTGTTTAATTTAATTCATACTGGAGCCCAATTCCCGGTGTAAAACCTAATTGCTGATGAAACTGCGCAGCAAAGTCAAAATAAAAACCTTTTAATTTAATTCCTGCACCTGCTGTAAGTATAGATGGATTACTCATATACCCGCCCCTTAAATACAATGCATCAATAATATGATATTCAATTCCGCTTTTAATGCGCAGGTCTGCATCCAGTTGCTGCTCACCTTCTATGGCAAGAATTATTTTATCTGACGGAACATAACTTAATCCCAAATTAAATAATGCAGGAAGTTCTTCTTCAGCAAATGCATCCCCCAACTTTGCCCTTATCGGATTAAATACCCTTGCACCAACCTGTAATTTTTTATATGGAGAATATTTTATTCCTGCTTCAAAAGTAATAGCACCTGCCTGATCGAGTTCATTCACATTTGTGCTGACATAATCTAATTGAATTCCTGCACCAAAATTTTCTCCCAGTTTTCTTCCGTAAGCAATTCCCGCTTTTAACTGGTTATAATTTTCATCACCAAAATAATTTGCACTAATACCAAAATTTCCGCTCTTTGTTTTTATTGCAGCTGCACCATTAAAAATATTCAATCCTTCCAAACCAAAAATATTTTGTGCCGATAAACCCACTGCAGTATGTTCAATAAATGCCAAAGTACCCTGATTGTTCATTACACTATATACATCAGTAAGTGTTACACTTGCATCACCCATTCCATTACTTCTGCTTCCAGCATTATTATATCCGACCTGTGCTGATATATAAGTAGAAGTGATCCCGATAAGAAGAAGTGTGCAGAGTTGTTTCATTTGCAGGTAAAGATAATTGTTCAGTTGAAATACAATATTAATTCAACTGCACAGTAAATTGAATTTTTAAAATTATAAATACTACTTCCTATTTTAGCCGCTGTGCCGAATGAAAAACCTAAAACTATTAAGATATGAATGTGAATACGATCCTTTATGCTATTCCTGCAATGGGCATTGTCGCTTTATTATTTACCTATATAAAAAGCAGGTGGGTAGCTAAGCAGGATGCAGGTGATGCAAAAATGCAGGAGATAGCAAAAGCCATTTCTGAAGGAGCAATGGCTTTTTTAAAAGCAGAATATAAAGTGCTTGCAATTTTTATTGTTATTGTTGCCATACTCCTTGGGTTGTCTGGTACAGGTGAAGAAAGCTCTTCGCCGCTTGTAGGGTTATCATTTGTTGTTGGTGCATTTTGTTCTGCACTTGCAGGCTTTATTGGTATGCGGGTGGCAACAAAAGCAAATGTGCGCACTACCAATGCCGCAAGAACGGG
>JACMJP010000413.1 GCA_014380545.1 Chitinophagales bacterium
CACATGGAATAAAGAAGCATTGCCTTCATTCATTATCAGCAGTTCCTGTGTTATTGCCGGTGATTATGATAAAGACAATGATATGGATCTTTTTATAGGAGGAAGAGTAATTCCGGGTAATTACCCTGCTCCTGCAAAAAGTTGTATCCTTCAAAACAATGGCGGAAAGTTTACTGATGTAACTGATCAGGTTGCCCCTGAATTAAAAACTGCAGGATTAGTTTCTGCTGCACTTTGGAGTGATATTAATAATGATAATGATCTCGATCTTGTGGTAACCGGTGAATGGATGCCAATAACCATTTATGAAAATAATAATGGCAAACTTGCAAACATTACGAAAGCAGCAGGTCTGGAAGGATCAACAGGATGGTGGAACAGTTTAGCAGCAGGTGATTTTGATAATGATGGTGATGTGGATTATGTTGCCGGAAATTTCGGATTAAATTGCCGCTATAAACCAAAAGATGGTAAACCAATAGAATTATTTTATGATGATTATGATAAAAATGGAATTCATGATATTATCATGGGTTACTGGCAGGGTGATAAATTATATCCGATAAAAACCCGTGAAAGAATGATAGAGCAAATGCCTGAAGTAGCAGCAATATTTCCGAACTGGGATAGCTACGGAAGAGCAGAAGTTTGGGATTTCTACGGCAAAAAACGACTGGAACAATCAAAATATCATTTCACTGCAAATTCATTCCATACATCTTATATAGAAAACCAGGGTAATAACAAATTTGCGGTGCGTAAATTAAATAATGAATTACAAATTTCATCTGTATTCGGCATCCAGCCAATGGATGTGAATGATGATGGAAATCTTGATCTTGTTGTTCATGGAAACTGGTACGAAACTGAAATTGAAACAAATATTCAGGATGCATCTATTGGCTACACTTTACTTGGTAATGGAGATGGAACATTTAAAGCGTTACAAGCAAGATATTCAGGATTTTATTCTCCTTATAATGCAAAAGGTTTGGCAATGATTGCTGTTGGTTCTGCAAATACTCCTGTATTACTCACATCAAACAGTAATGAAAAAATGGAAGCCTTTAAATTTATTGGTACAAGTACAAAAGTTGTTAAATTAAATGATAATGATCTGTATGCAGAAATAACAATGAATGATGGAAAGAAACGCCGGCAGGAATTATATACCGGTGCGGGTTATTTATCACAGTCAACAAAAATGCTCATTATCACAAAAGAAATGGCATCAGCAACTGTATATGATAATTCAGGTGCGGGAAGAAATGTTTATGGAAGTGGATTAGCCACAAAATGAAAAATTAAATTATCAAACATTTAACAACACATAAAGAAAAAACAACAATGAAACTCATAAATAATATTTTAATAGTTGCATCATCAGCTATGGTATTAACTGTTACATCCTGTAAACTTTTTGGCGGAAGAGAGGCACAAAATATTCGTGACTCGGTAGTGATTGATACAGCAAGAGAAGTAATATTAGATGGAAACAGCGGAAAATTATTTGACATCCTTACAAATAAATCTACAGGAATAGATTTCGTAAATGATCTTAAAGATAGTTATCAGGTAAACTGGTGGAGATATTCATATATTTATAATGGTGGTGGTGTTTGTATTGGCGATATAAATAAAGATGGATTGCAGGATTTATTTTTTACAGGAAATCTTGTTCAGAATAAATTATATTTAAATAAAGGCAATTTACAATTTGAAGATATTACCGATAAAGCAGGTATTAAAAAAGAAGCATGGGAATGGAGCTACGGCGCAAATATGGTAGATTTTGATGGTGATGATGACCTTGATATTTATGTATGTAACTCCCGCTGGGAAGATCCGGAAAAACGCCGAAACCGCCTATGGGTAAATGCCGGCGATGGAACATTTGTTGAAAAAGCAAAAGATTTTGGCTTAGATGCAAATGTGTATTCTACAATATCTAATTTCTTTGACTATGATAATGATGGTGACCTTGATATGTATTTAGTTACGCATCCCGTTGATTTTATTGATAAGAATAAACCAAATGCAAAAGTAAAAATTGAAGCTGGGAAAAACGCAAGTAACCGCTTTTATAAAAACAACGGTGATGGTACATATACAGAAATACATAAAGAAGTAGGAATTGATAACCATGGTTACGGATTAAGCGGAACTGTTGGCGATTTAAATGGGGATGGTTTTCTTGACGTATATGTTGCTAATGATTATGCAATGTACGATTTCATTTATATGAATGATGGGAAAGGAAAATTTATTGATGCATCATTAACAGCAACAAAAAAAGGAAGCATCAATGCAATGGGTGCTGATATTAATGATTTTAATAACGATGGTTTTCTCGACATCATTGTAGCCGATATGGACATGGAAGAAAATTATACTTATAAAACTTTCATGTTATCAAGCCAGGTTGAAGTAATGCGGATTTTAATTAATGCGGGCTATGGTTATCAAAACAGAAGTAATTCATTACAATTAAATAACGGCGATGGAACATTTGGAGAGATATCAAGAACTGCAGGCGTTTCAACAACTGATTGGAGCTGGAGTACAATTTTCGCAGATTTTGATAATGATGGAAATAAAGATTTATTTATTTCAAATGGTTTTTTAAGAGATTTTCATGTTGATGAAAGTGAAGCATATCATAAATTAAGAAGAGCAGTGCGTATTAACGACAGCACTGTATATGATGACGTAAGAAAAGAATTACCAACATTTGTTTTAGATCATCCGGATTTTATATTTAAAAATAATGGTGATCTAACTTTCACTGATACAAGGGATGAATGGGGAATTTATTATCCTTCCATTACTTATGGTGCAGGATATGCTGATCTGGATAATGATGGTGATCTTGATATTGTTGCAAGTAATGTGAACGAATCTCCGTATATCTATCGCAATAACTCAGAAAAAATGAATACCTCAAATAATAGGATTGATTTCCGATTAGAAGGTTATGCAAAAAATTCAGCAGGTCTTGGAACAAAGGTGAGAATTTATTGCGGCGATAAAATGCAATTTATTCAAAGCACAAATATCAGGGGTTATATAACATCAACAGAAAACGACCTGCATTTTGGTCTTGGAGCAGATACTAAAATTGATGTTGTGGAAGTGGAATGGTTAGATGGTACTAAACAAGTATTAAGAGATGTTTCAGCTAACCAGGTTATCACATTAAACCATGCTGATGCATCTAAGTCTGTTCAATTTGAAAACAGAAACACAACACCAACATATTTTGCAAATGCAACTAAAGATCTGGGTATTGATTATATGCATACCGAAAATAATTATGATGATTTTTTAAGAGAATATTTATTACCGCATAAAATGAGTTCTCTTTCTCCCGGTGTTGCAAGTGGTGATTTAAATGGAGATGGTTTAGATGATTTTTATGTTGGTGCTTCAATAGGTAGTTCAGGTGCAGTTTATTTTCAAACATCAAATGGAAAATTTACGAAAGGTGATTTCCAGAAAAATAATGCGGATGATCTGAAATTTGAAGACTCAGGAGCATTAATTTTTGATGCAGATAATGATGGCGATAATGACCTATATATAGCTTCAGGAGGAAATGAGCATCCTGAAAATGATCCAAATTATCAGGATCGTTTATACCTGAATGATGGTAAAGGAAATCTTACAAGAAATATTGATGCTTTACCGAAAATATATTCAAGCAGTTCATGTGTTGTTGGTGCCGATTATGATAAAGATGGAGATATAGATTTGTTTGTTGGTGGAAGACAGGTTCCCGGAAAATATTTAACGCCTTCATCAAGCTTCATTCTGAAAAACGATAATGGAAAATTCACAGATGCTTCTGCCGAAGTAGCGCCCGCCCTAAAAGATATAGGGATGGTTACATCAGCTATCTGGACGGATTATAATAAAGACAGCAACCTTGATTTAATTTTAACAGGAGATTGGATGAGCATTAAAATAATGAAGAACCAGGGAGGAAAATTTGCTGATGAAACTGCAGGTTCAGGATTGGAAAATGCAACCGGTTGGTGGCAAAGTATCAATGGTGCTGATTTCGATAATGACGGTGATATAGATTATGTTGTTGGAAATTTCGGAACAAACCGGAGATATAAAAATACAGTTTCAAAAGATGCGAAGCCTTTACCACTTGAAGGATATTTAAATGATTTTGACAAGAACGGCACACAGGATTTTATTATGGCCTATTATCAGCATGATATATTATATCCTGTAAAAACAAGAGAACGTATTTTAGAGCAAATGCCTTCCATTACAGAGAAATTCCCTACATGGGATTCTTATGGTAAAGCAAGTGTTTCTGAAATATTTGGAGATGATCTTAAAAAAGCAATTCATCGCACCGCTTATGTATTTAATACTTCCATTCTTGTGAATGAAGGCAATGGAAAATTTACAATAAAATATTTGCCGAATGAAGTACAAATATCTTCCACATTCGGAATTACAATTGACGATTATAATAATGATGGTTATCTTGATATTCTGCAACACGGAAATTTCTATAATACAGAAATTGAAATTACCCGCCATGATGCCGGAACAGGAACGTTATTAATAGGCAAAGGAAATTGTGAATTCAGTCCTGTTCGCAGTATTTATAGTGGATTCAAAAACGATGGCGATGCTAAGGGTATGTCTGTGATACTTGCAGGCATAAATAAGCAGCCTGTTATTCTCTGTACAAATACAGCCGGACCAATGCAGGCATTTTCTTTAACAGAAAAAAATGTAAAAACAATTTCTTTACAACAAAATGATTGTTTTGCAACAATTACTTTGAAGGATGGAAAAAACTGTATTTTAGAATTGTATAACGGTTCGGGCTACTTAAGTCAGAGCAGTAAATATGTTCGTATTACACCAAATACAGCACAGGTTACAGTAACTGATTACAAAGGAAATGTAAGAACTGTTTATCCGTCTGCTACAGCTATGAAATAATTTTTAAAGACGAACAAATAACACACAACCACAAACATTAAAGCCCGGCAATTCTTGCAGGGCTTTTTTTATAAAACTATTACTTATGATATAAAATAATTTAGTTTGAGTAAAATGATGAAATAAAAATTGTTTCAGGGCTCAAATTTTTTGACACAACTATTTCATTGTAGCTTTATGGTGGAATGATTTATGAGCATACTGAAAAGCATAACATTTCGTTTATATTAAAATATCATGAAAAGATCAGTAATATTTTTTTGCATATTGATAATAACTTTATTTACTACCTCTATCTACGCACAGGTAACTCCAATTGAACCTGAAGATGAAGAGGAAGAAACAGAAAAAACTGATGCGGCAGACCAGGCAGGCAAAGATAAATTTCTCGACAGGCTTGTGTTTGGTGGTAACTTCGGTTTATCCTTTGGCAATTATACTTTCGTTGACCTTTCGCCATTAGTTGGTTATAAGATCACAAAAAAATTAACATCCGGAGTTGGGTTCACTTATCAATTTGAAAAATATAAAGATCCATATAACAACCCTTTTAATTATGTAGATGATTATAAAGCAAGTACTATAGGAGGAAAAGTATTTTCGCAGTATGATATTCTATATGGCATATTTGCCCATGCAGAGTATGAACTCTTATCTATTGAATACGAATTTCTTGAAACGCCATATGAAACAGGAAAATTTAATGTTCCCGGTTTATATCTTGGTGGGGGATACAACTTGAAAATTGGTGATAACAGCGCTTTGCAAATTATGGCTCTTTATAATTTCCTTAGCGATCAGAATAATATCCTGTACGATAATCCGCTAACTTTTAGAATTGGATTTTTGGGAGGATTGTAATTTGAAATTTTATTTTGAATTTATTCTACGGGCGGAATATATAATTCAGGATGTTGTATTCTTTTAATAATTCCTTGTTCAATATCGGGTAAGCTTTCAAATAATTCCAGGCAATCTTCAATTACAAAATAAGTAGTTTGAAATTTATCTTTTATGTAAGGAGTATCTAAAACTTTCTCAACGTTATAATCAATTCGTTTACTTGGTATCCCCGATTTTAAACAGTAAATACTTTCACCCTGCGATGATAAAATCCCCGAACCATAAATTCTCAATAATCCATTATCACGAATTAATCCAAATTCAACTGTGTACCAGTAAATTCTTGAAATAAGTTCTACTGCCACAGGATCATCAATATAACTCAGTGCAATTTTACTTAAGCCATATAAATAAGCGCAATATGTTTTGTTAGTTAATAAAGGAAGATGCGCAAATACATCATGAAACATGTCAGGTTCTTCCAAATAATCTAATTGTTCCATGCTGCGCAACCATGTGCTTGCCGGAAATTTTCTATTCTTCAGCAATTCAAAAAAATCTTTATTCGGAATTAGTCCCGGAACAACAACAGCATTCCACCCCGTAAGTGTTTCAAGTCGTATATTAAACTCATCAAATTTAGCTATGCGATCTGCGGTAAAATGGATTAATTCAATTCCATTCATAAAAACATCCGCAGCCCTGCCTTTTAGCAGTGTCATTTGACGCTCAAACAATATCTCCCATACTTTAAAATGCTCCGGAGTATATTGAGAGTAGTCCTGCACCATGTTGGTTTCCACTGTTTCGTTCATCGTTAGTTTTTGAGTTACATAGCCAAAATTACAACTAAGAAACGGAAAAATATCGTCGCAGGTATTTTGTAAAACTTTTTTACCCGAAAATTACTTCTGTAACTTTAGGCAGATATTAAATGCTAATTGGCTATATTCTATAAATGATCATTAATTAATATATGCATTTTGAACGACTCACAAATTTTGAAAAAGAATCTGTTCTCAAATATTTTGGAATAGGAATAAATGAATTAGATATAGATACATTTAAAAAAATCCGCAATCAATTGCGCATGAAATACCATCCCGATAAATTTGAAAAGCTTAACGATGAAACCGCCCTTGAAATGGCGTTGGAGAAATTTAAGGAGATAGATATGCTATGCGAAAGAATAGAAGCCTTTTTTAACAGCACTGAAAATATTCTTCAGGACGATCAGCAAATTCAAAAAGAAGATTTTTTGCAAAGAGATGCCCGTTATGCATTTAAAGGAATGTATATTGAAATTATAACAAGTGATAAA
>JACMJP010000414.1 GCA_014380545.1 Chitinophagales bacterium
AAATACAATATCATTGAAATTAAATCTGTCCTGTATGTAACCTGCCGTGTAAACTGGCCTGAATGCGCCAATCGGCCTCGTATAATTTCCGTTTGCATCTTTTTCAGTAAAGTAATCATTAAAAGATGGATTATCCGTTAATTGGTTTCCGAGATAATCATATCCATTATAAAATACCAATGCATTTCCATTGTTCAATAATTCATCTGCACTAAACAAATCAAGAGAAAATACATCTAATGAAAGGTTATCAATATTTATATACTCTAATTCATCAACTCCCATTCCCATATCAGATAAACGCTGTCTTAGTTGAGTATCAAACCATGACTGGTCCTCTGCGATATTTAAACGATTGTAGAAAATAGTATCAAATTCGCCGAATGTTAAACCAGAAGCAAGGTATTCTTCATAAGTATATTGCTCACCATCAATTACCAGTAGCGGATGATCGGTATCTAATGTAAGTATATGCCTGTTCGTTAACTGGCGGGCAAGTGTCCATAGTGCAATTGGGTTTATACCATAGAATCTTTCTACCCTCTGTTGGAATTCAAAACCAAATTCAATACTGTGCTTTGAGATATTGGATGATTTTCTTGCGCTCTTTAAATCCAGAGCTGCATTAAAATTCAAACCGTACTGATCATCATTTTGTTTTGTGTAATTAAACCATGGAACACCCGGGTTCCACCAAATACTATAAGCATTTGTAAAGTTTACACCCGGATCACCATTTAATAAACCACCCCCTAATTGTATGTCAAAAATACTTTGCGGAGCAAATGCACTGAGGTCATAGTACTGTTGCGTATATGTTGTCATTTCCGGATTCAAAGTGCCCGGAGTAAATTCAACCAGCGTATCAAGGTAGCCTGCGAGGTACCATCCAGTTAATCCGGTCACATCATCTTCACCATAAAAATATATGGGTTCCCGGAGCGTATTAAATTGCCCCACATAACCATATTCAAATGGATTCATTTGATGGTCCTCATCCTGCTGTTTAGCAATAAACTTCGTATAATCAAGCTGAATTGAATAATAGGCGTTTCCTATCAGGGAGTTTGATTCTTCCCCTTCTATTCTTTTTTCAGGAAACCGTTGAGTAAACCTCAAATAACCTCTGTATGTATCCTGAAAAGTCTCGGGATTATTTTCGGGATTTAATGCCGCAAAAGTCCGCACATAAGTATGCGCATAAAAATTTCTCCAGGACGCTCCTAAAGTAAGATTAGTATTTTTTGAAAGTTTATAATCAAATTTAGTTTGTATGGCTAAGCCCCTATTTGCTGTATTTTCCCTATAAGCAACTTCTTCAAAATCATCTGCTGTAAGAAACTCAACACTTTTATTAAATCCAATCCCGGTTGTTGCAGGAACTAAGGGGCTTGCTATTATTTCATTATATACACCATCTTTCAATCTGTAATTAGTAACTGCTGCGGGGTCAGGGTCTTTTTCCATTTCTAATTCTGCAGCTACAAAAAATCCCAATTTCGCTGTTGCAGAATCTGTACCCTTATATTTTGTAATGATTGGTCCGGTTAAAAATACACTTGCTAAATTATATCCATAAGGATCAAGCAAATAAGAATTACCCAATTCAATACTCCCGTTATAATCTTTTGATGGACCTCTTGTAGTGATAGATACAAACCCTCCCGTGGCATCTCCATATTTTGGGTCAACACCACCTGTAATTACTTCCAATTGCTCTATGGCATCCTGTGGTAATTTTAATGATCCAGAAACCCTTACCCCATCTATAACAAACTCGGTGGCATCACCCCGGGATCCTTTTATACTCAATCCGCCACCTTCATCATTTTGGTAAACTCCTTCTTTAGTTGCTGCAATGGATGTTACGTTTCTTGTAGCTATCTTTTGTATATCTTCTTTAGTTACTACTCCTCCCGTACTTGTGTTTCCTTTATCCACAAGGGGGGCCTCATAAACAATGATCACATCCTTCAGAACTTTATTTTCTGACAGAGTAATATCTTTCAGGAAAACGATACCTGAAGAAACCGTTACATCTGTTACCCGATATTTATTTCCCTGATAAGAGCCTTCTATTTCATACGTTCCAGGACTTAACCCTGAAATTGAGTATACACCATCAAAATCAGTTTGGGCACCGGTTTCAAGAATGCCATTTTTGTAAGCAGCTACAGTTGCAAAGGGAATTCCTTCTCCTTTTTCATCAATAACCTTTCCCTGGATCTCACCGCTTTGAGCGAATGAAAAACTTACAGATAAACACAATACGACGAGTGCGTAAAGGAATTTGTTCATAGACCGAAGTTTTAATAATTTGTTAAGAAGCCGTAAAAATATGTAAATAATCGAAAACAAAAGTATAATGGATTGTCAAATTTTGAGTCAATGAGTAGTCATTTAAAAAACAGGAGCCTGTCATTTAAAAATAATGGAATTGTCATACACTCATATTTTGAGTATTTGTATTTTATTAAAAAGAATTTTTGAGATGTTGAAATATGATTCTTTTGTCCATCCGGCAATATGAGGAGTAAGTATTACATTATCCATTAAAATTAATGTTTCCATATTTTTTTTATCGTCTCCATGCAAGGTATAGAATTTTTCATTTTCAAAAACGTCTAATGCAGCACCTAAAATTTTTCCTGATTGTAATGCACCAATAAAATTTCCTGTATTTACGATTTCTCCTCTGGATGTATTCATTAAACGAAATTTTTTTTTGCAGGAATTAATAAAATTGCTATTTAAATAATAATGTGTTTCAGTTGTGTGCGGAACATGAAAAGAAATAATATCTGCAAATTGCTGAATTTTATCGAGCGTAGTTTCTTCAACCTGCTTATTGGAAAAACCGGTTTTATATTTATCATAAACCAAAATCCTTACATCAAAGCCTGATAATTTTTTTGCCAATGCTGAACCCGTATGCCCGTAACCAATAATACCTATTATTTTACCATCCAATTCTTCTCCACGGTTTTCTTCCCTTTGCCAAATTCCATTTCTTATATCCCTGTCTGCCTTTACTATATTATTTAATAAGGAAAGCAACATACCAAGTGCATGTTCAGCAACAGCATTTGCATTTCCATCTGGTGAATTTACAACATGGATATTTTTTGACTGCGCATATTGTACATCTATATTTTCCATTCCGCTTCCGGCACGGGCAATAAATTTAAGTTTTGCCGCTTTGTCAATTAATTGTTGCGTAACTAAAATTTTTGTGCTTAATACTAAGCCCACATATTCATGAATAACCTTAAATAATTCTTCATTTGTAATATCAGGAACTATATCAACCTGAAACCCTAAAGCAGGCAATTTTTCTGCTAAGAATGGGTGAAGGTGATCTGTGATGATGACTTTATTATTCATGTTTTATTTCCAAAGAAACACAAAGTTAATTTTGCAATTTTTGTGTAAGCAAAATAAAGTCTTCTATACTTAACTGCTCTGCTCTTTTATCCGCAAAATTAAGGTGTATTAAAATTTCTTTTGTGTTGTGAATGGATGCTAATGCGTTGGATAATTTTTTTCTGCGCTGGTTAAATCCGGTTTTTACTATTTGTTTAAATAATGCTTCATCAAAATTTAAGTTCCGGCTTTTTCTTTTTAATCGTATTACTGCAGAATATACTTTCGGAGGAAGGTCAAATTCTTCAGGGCTTAATTCAAATAAATATTCAACATCATAATGTACCTGTATTAAAACAGTAATTACCCCATAATCTTTATTGCCATGTTTTGCTGCTACTCTCTGTGCCATTTCTTTTTGAAACATACCTACCAAAGCCGGAATCTGTTCTTTATATTCTAAAACCTTAAAAAGTATTTGTGAAGATATGTTGTATGGAAAATTACCAATCACCAAAAACTTGTTCTGAAAATATCTTTTTAAATCTATTCTTAAAAAATCACCTTCAATAATTTTTTTGTCATCAACTTTTAAATCATTCTTCAAAAATTCAATAATACGTTTATCGATTTCACTAAAATAAATATTTTTGTTTAACTGCAATAAGTGTTTTGATAAGATTCCAAGTCCAGGTCCTATTTCGAGAATATCTTCTGCTTCCTCAACAGGCAAAGCATCAACAATTCGTTTTGCGGTTTCATGGCTTTTCAAAAAATGCTGCCCGAATGATTTTATATGAGTAAATTTTCTCATCCAAAAGATTTCTGCTTTTGTAACTATTTTTGTCAAAGTTGAAAAATGATTTTGAAATGGAGAATAAAATAAAAATTGGCTTTACACTTGGCGATGTAAATGGCATTGGACCGGAGGTTTTAATAAAAGCCTTAGTAGATAACCGCATACTAAAATACTGCACACCTGTTATTTATGGCTCGAGCAGGATCTTAGCTTACTATAAAAAGATGCCGGGCAATGAAGGGTTTAATTATGCAAATTGCAATAATGCGGAACAGGCAAATGCAAAAACCATTAATATAATTAACTCGATTGCAGATGAAGTTATCATTCAACCCGGACAGGATACTTCTGCTGCAGGGAAAGCTGCTTTTATAAGTCTTGACGCTGCGGCAAACGACCTGTTAAGTAAAAAAATTGACGCATTAGTTACTGCACCGATAAATAAAAATAATATGCAGCAGACAGGTTTTAATTATCAGGGGCATACGGAATATTTTAATGCAAAAGCGAATGCAGAAAGTGTGATGTTATTAATAAATGATAGATTAAAAGTCGGGTTAGTTACAAATCATTTGCCCGTTAAAGAAATTGCAGCAGCAATTACAAAAGAAAAAATTGTAAAGAAAATTGAAATCATCCATCAGGCATTAAAACAGGATTTTGCAATTTTCAATCCTACTATCGCAGTACTGGGTCTAAATCCTCATTCAGGTGATAATGGTTTATTGGGCAATGAAGAAAAAAATATTATTATACCCGCAATTAAAGAAGCTCAGGATAAAAAAATAATTGTTGTAGGGCCTTTTAGTGCCGATGGTTTTTTTGGAAGTGATAACTATCAAAAATTTGATGCAATACTTGCCATGTATCACGACCAGGGATTAGTTGGTTTTAAATCTATCAGCTTCGGAAGCGGAACAAATTTTACCGCTGGTTTACCTTTTATAAGAACATCACCGGATCATGGAACGGCATATGACATTGCAGGAAAAAATGAAGCTTCGCCAGATAGTATGTTACAAGCGATATTTTCTGCAATTGATATTTGTAACAACAGAAAAGAATATTTGGAGAGTACAAAAAATCCTTTGAAAAGAACTTTTATGGAAAATGAAAGAGGATAATTATTTTCATTTAAACCTGGATAGTTGACAGAATTATATTTTCCAATTATATTGAAATTAAGAATCGACTGGAGTGAGATGGATCTTTTCGGACATATTAATAATGTTATGTATGCAAAATACATACAGGCAAGCCGGGTAAGATATGTTGAAGAAATTGGAATTATGAAAATGCTGCATGAAGATAAAATAGGATTTATGCTTGCATCCTCGTCTCTGCAATATAAAAAACCCCTGCATTATCCCGGTGAAATAATTGTACAAACAAGATGTGAATTCGTAAAAAATACAAGCTTTGGTATACATCATCAAATATTAAATGCAACAAATGAAATTGCAGCAGAAGCGCATGATGTACTTGTGATGTTTGATTTTAACCACAATGAAAAGATAACAATACCAGATTCTGTGAAAAAGACAATTTCTTCTCTCGAAAATACTCCCTGATCAGGCATTGTGCCCAAAATGCAGCATTCCTTCCAATTCTCCCATTTCTTCTCTACATTTGTGCTCTTTTTTTGAAGGTGAAAGAGTTGCGGGAATATATCATCCCTTTTTTGGGTTTGAAAAATGGGGTTCATCACTTCAATTATGAGATAGATACAACATTCTTTACTCATTTTGAAGCAAGCCTGGTGCATGAAAGCAAACTTTTCGCAGACGTTACCCTGGATAAAAAAGAGAGGTTGTTCATTCTCAATTTTGATATTTCAGGTACCATTAAAGCTGAGTGCGACCGGTGCGGGCAGGAATTTGATATGCCCATTCACGGTAACCACAGCATATTTGTGAAGATTGGCGATAAGCGGGAAGAAGACGAAAATAATGAAGAGGTGATCTGGATAGATGAAGTGGAATCATCATTAAACATTGCAGAAATGTTGTATGAATTTATTCACCTCAGCATCCCGATAAAAAAGAATCACCTTGACAATCCGGATGGGACAGCGGGATGCGACCCTGAAATTTTAAAACATATTGGTGAACACCAGGAAGCGAACAATATTGATCCCCGTTGGGAAATATTAAATAAATTGAACAAAAACTAAATTGACATAACATGCCAAATCCGAAGCAACGCCATTCAAAGACAAGAACAAGAGAACGCCGTGCACATGATTTTTTAACTCCTGCACATGTTCAGAGTTGTACAAACTGCGGTGCACCGGTATTGCGTCACCGTGTGTGCCCTGAATGTGGATATTACAGGGGAAAGATCGCTATAGAAATGAAAGCGAAAGCCTGAAATTCTTTCAGCAACTTAAAATTTTTACATGCATAAAACTCTTGCAGCTATTACCGGAGTTGGTGGTTATGTTCCTGAATACAGGCTCACAAATGCTGAACTCGAAAAAATGGTTGATACCAATGATGAGTGGATAATGACCCGCACTGGTATTAAAGAGCGCCGGATATTAAAAGGCGAAGGCTTAGCTACAAGCGATATGTGTGTGCATGCAGTTAGAAACCTCTTACAAAAAACCGGAAATAAAGCGACAGACATTGAAATGCTGATTGTTGCTACAACCACTCCCGATCATCAGTTTCCTGCAACTGCAAATATTACTTGTGATAAACTTGGATGCAATCATATTCTCAGTTTTGATATCAGTGCTGCATGTAGCGGATTTTTATATGCTCTTACAACAGCATCAAAATTTATTGAAACCGGTACCTTTAAAAAAGTTGTAGTTGTTGGCGCAGATAAAATGTCTTCTATTATTAATTACCAGGATAGAACCACCTGTGTAATTTTTGGTGACGGTGCGGGTGCTGTTTTATTAGAGCCAAATAATGATGGATTAGGTTTAATAGATTCAGTTTTAAAAACCGATGGTTCCGGAAGGTTTTATTTACATCAGAAGGCAGGTGGTTCAGCAAAACCTGCTTCTCATGAAACGGTAGATAGTTTGGAACATAGTGTTTACCAGGAAGGAAAAACAGTCTTCAAGTTTGCAGTGAAAAACATGGCCGATGTTGCGGAGGAAATAATGAAGCGTAATAATTTAAGCAGCGATGATATATCCTGGCTTGTTCCGCACCAGGCTAACCTGAGAATTATTGATGCGACTGCTGAACGAATGGGAATTCCAAGAGAGAAAGTAATGATAAATATTGAAAAATACGGAAATACTACTGCAGGAACATTGCCTCTTTGTTTATGGGAATGGGAACCGCAATTAAAGAAAGGAGATAATATTGTGCTTGCAGCTTTTGGCGGAGGGTTTACATGGGGAGCAACTTATATTAAATGGGCGTATTAAAATGCGCTAATGAAATGCAATAGATGAAAAAGAAATTCGAAATTGCAAAATCAAAAATACCTGATATAAAATAAATCGAAAAATAAATTACTCAAAGACTATTAAAGATTAACCGATAACTTAATAACAAAAAACTCATGGCAACAACCTCAGAAATTAGAAACGGGCTTTGTATCGAATTGAATAAAGACATTTGGCAGGTTGTTGAATTTCAGCATGTGAAACCCGGAAAAGGAAATGCATTTGTTCGGGCAAAATTGAAAAGCCTTACCTCAGGTAAAGTTGTTGAAAATACTTTCCCATCAGGTGCATCATTAGAAGTTGTAAGAATTGAAAGAAGAACCTTTCAATACTTATATAAAGATGAAACAGGGTATACTTTCATGAACAATGAAACTTTCGACCAAATAACATTACCTGATGCTATGGTTGATGCTAAAGAACTTATTAAAGAAGGACTTGAGGTTGATATTTTATTTCATGCTTCAGAAGAAAGACCTTTATTTTGCGAATTACCTGATAATGTAATTCTTGAAGTTGTGGAAGCTGAAATGGCAGTAAAAGGAAATACATCGAACAACGCATATAAAAAAGCAATTGTTGAAACAGGCGCTGAGATTATGGTGCCCTTATTTGTTGAACCGGGTACAAAAATTAAAATAGATACTAATACCTTTGAATATCTTGAACGAGTAAAATAACCACAAACTATGGACTTTAAAGAAATTCAGGAGCTCATTCGCATGGTAAATAAACATAGCATTGCAGAGCTAACCGTTGAAAACCAGAACTTCAAAATAAAAATAAAAACAGCACTTGCTAACTCAGGTGTTACACAGGTTCCTGTAATGATGCCCGTTCAGCAACAATCTCTAGCGGTTCCGCAGGCTCCTGCAAACCAGGAAAAAACAGCAAAAATTGAAGATGCAGGTGCAAAAACAGAAACAGCAAATGCAGACGGAAATACAATAACAATTAAATCACCTATAGTAGGAACATTCTATCGTTCACCGGGAGTGGATAAAGATGTATTTGTAAAAGTGGGTGATGAAATACAAGTTGGTTCTGTTCTCTGCATAATTGAAGCAATGAAACTATTTAATGAGATTGAAAGTGAACATGAGGGTAAAATTGTAAAGATCTTAGTTGAAGATGCAAGCCCTGTAGAATTTGATCAGCCATTATTTTTAATAGAACCGAAATAAATTTTTTAACGTCATTGCGATAGTTGATGCAAATAAAAAATAAACATTCGTCAACTTGAAGCAATCTCTTCATTAAAAACAGATTGCTTCGTCCCTCGCAACTCATTCTATAAAGTTCATGTTTAAAAAAATACTTATAGCTAACAGAGGAGAGATTGCATTGCGGATT
>JACMJP010000415.1 GCA_014380545.1 Chitinophagales bacterium
CATAAGAAATTCCACCTCCACTATTTGCCCATAACGGATTTCCTGATGCATCATATTTGGCAATAAACATATCAATGTAGCCTTTATTGATGAGATCAGTTGAACCAAAAGGCAGAGTTGGGCTTATAAAGCCCCCGGTAATAAATATATTTCCATCCGCATCTCCTGAAATTGCATAACTGAAATCCCAGTCATCTCCCCCGGCGCTTTTAGCCCAGATCGCATTACCGTCTGTATCATATTTTGCAATGAAAATATCACTGCTGCCTTGCTTCGTTATCGTATATGAATCAAATGTAAGTTCATCACTTACATATTGACCTGTAAGAACGATATCGCCGTTTGCGTCAATAATTAGATTATGCGAAATGTCAAGGCTATCTCCTCCAATTTGATTTGCCCATTGCAGATCGCCGCCGGAATTATATTTTATAAGAGCAAAATCAAATTCACCTACTGAGGTTAATTCCGTTCCATCAAATGAAATTGTATTTTCAAAAAATACAGTGAGATAAACATTCCCCGCTTCATCCGTGATTGTGGAATTGCATGCTGAATAACCGGTGCAACTTGCGTCCTTTGCCCAAATTACATTTCCTGCAGAATCAAATTTTGCAAAGAAAGGGTCAAAATCAAATTCACTTGTAAGCGTTGTAAGCCCTAAAGTGAGATCACCCATATAGAGACCGGATATAAAAATATTTGCGTCCAAATCAGCAGTAACAGTATACGGTTGGGCATAGTTATCTACCTGACCAGTCTCAATCCAACTCCAATGTGGTGCTTGAGCATTTAAAAGATTATTGATAATAGTAAGAATAAAAAGTGTGATAGCTTTAGAGTTCATAATTTCATTTTTAAGAATTAAAAAAACGTAAATGTATTTTTAATTTAACTATAAACCAACTACCATTATTAGTGAGTATGAACCGGCATTGTTTGGCAATCACTGAGAACATAACTTGAACTGAGAACATCAAACGCAGTGTAGGATTTATTCAAGAATCACCTTTATCAACTCTATTTTATCTTCCTCCTGAATCTGCAGCATATACAATCCTTTCGGGAAAGATGTAATATTTATTTCTTCAAATAAAACATGATCATTTTTTAATTTAGATGTATCATACATTTTATTGCCAACAAGATCATAGATTAAAATTTTTATTTCGTCTGTTGTTTCAGAAGTATATTGCACATTAAAAATTCCTGATGAAGGATTTGGAGTTATTATGCACTTATTATTTTGAAAGCCTGTGCGCAAACTTGTTGTTGTAAATGTTGCAAGCGGAGAAAGTGCCGTCCAAGTGGCGCCGCATTTTGCCCGCACCTGGTATTGATAGGCAGTGGAAGGTGAAAGCCCGTTTAATATTTTATATGTTGTAGTTACAGAATATTTTAACCAGGTAACTGTTCCTGTTTTTCTGTATTGTACCTGGTATTGTGAAGCGCCTTCTTCAGCATCCCAGCTTACTCTTGCATAAATATTCCCGATTGGATAAACAGCAACACCAGCGGGTGTGCCGCAACTTTCCTCAACAATTGTTACGTTTGAATTAATTGTTGAATCGCATCCTGCTGCTGTGGTAAAGGAAGATGAATAAACACCTGTGGTATTTACAATAATGCCGGATGGTAATGTATACGTTTCTCCCGCATCAATAGTAATGTATTCATTTATTGTTGTGTTTGCTGTTATATAAATTGGGTTCATGGAAACATATCCTTCTGTTGCAGGTGACGATGCATCAATTCTTATATAATAAAAACCGGAAGTAACAGCTGGTAAAGTGCAGGCTATATTTCCGCTGTTTATTTTTAAAATATTTCCGATAGTATGTAATGGTTCTGATTCGCCTGCGGGAATTAAATAAGCTGTAAAAATATTTTCCGGATCAAAATCACCTGTTGTTTCATAATGCATATCAAAAATATCAGATGCACATAAAGCAGTTGCAGCATTTATTGTGGGGATTATAATTTTATCGTTACAATCAGCTTGTATTGTTAAACTATTGTTTATATATCTTTCTTCCGCACTTATAGCATATTCGTTTATAGAGTTTGGTGTACCGATGGGCGGCCATGCAGATTCTGTTTCATAAAATAATGATACGCCATCAAAATATAATGTTGGTTCGGGCAACAGAGATGTGCCTGCCGGTTTAATTGTTCCCTTTACATTATTTCCATATTCAAAATGACCTGTTCCTGAAAGATTGTATAATCCTTTTAAGGCGGTGGTGTTTGTTATTTCATTGCCAATATAATTTTGATCATTTCCTGCTGAAGCACTGCTCATAACCAGGCCGTAATTTTCTGCACGGTTCCTGAAAAAAGTATTATAAGGTCCATTCTTTCCATGTGAATCATCAATTACAATATTTTCCACAATATTTCCTTCCAGCAAATTTGCATAAGGATAATTGCCATGCAGAACAAGATCGCCTGCCGCATCAGAAGGAAGAAAAACACCGGTCCAATATGGATCAGTTGAATAATTATATGCTACAACATTTCCGTTTGCACCTGCCTGTAATAACATAGAATGGCGCAGGTGATTAAAAATATTATCGTGTATTAAACATTCGCCTGTTGTATAATGTAAAACCACACCGTATGCCTTTCCGCCATCGCCGTAATCCATTGCATCCTGCATATAACACCCTGAAACTTCTATGTCGGTGCTGCTGTGTATTTCTATATGCGCATAATTACAATTATAACTTTCTATACCCTGCACAACACATTGCACTGCATTTTTAAAATAAATATTGCTTGTTTGTTTTTCTGTTTCATCAAGCCTTACAATTTTAAAATTTTCAAGCCACACATTTTTTATAATATTTAATTTAACCACTTTAGGAGTTTTAGCAACGGTATAATTTCTTCGCAACGGACTTTCAAGATATATATAACCCCCACTTATATTAATGATCTTATTTATTTGCCCTGTTGTGTGCAATGCCCAGGATGAAGTGATAAGTGTTGCGTCGTCATCATATATTTTTATATAATTGCCCACAGAAAACGATGCTGTGCTGCTCACTTTAATGCGGCTGCTGTCTTTTGAGCAATTTACTGTTATGGATGTAATAGTTGCAGATTCGCCGCCCTTTATTGAAATGATATCTTTTTCCCCTCCGAGATCAAATTGCAGAACAGAGGAATTACCTGCACCTCTCAGTATCACATTATCAACTAAATCAACCGGCTCATTAAAATTATATGTACCGGGAGGAAACCAGATCATTACTTTTTCATCCTCAATATCTGCAAGTAAACTCTGTATTAATAAATCATTTGATGCGGTACCGTCAGCATTTCCGCCTGCATCAATAAAGTTAATTACCCTATCAGGGTGTGGGCATTCCCCAGCATTAAAAAGTTGCCAGTTTACAGAACGGGATGCGCCTAATGTTTGAGTATGCGCATGAGTACAATAGAGCAATACTGCGAAGATGAGCAGTGAATTTTTCATTATAATTAGGTTTAAAACGACAAAAAAGCTGGTTTCCAATTCAAATATAAAACGGAGTTTTTGATAAATTCATAAAAAGCAGAAAATTGTTGGAATAAAAAATTTCACGGGCCTGATTATAAACATTTTGCATAATTATGTTTACTTCACTTATTTATTTTTATTTACATGATTTAGGAAAAAAACAATCCTGATATGAGCCGTTTGTAACAAAATTTATATTTGCTTCCTAAAAGCGTTTAATGAAAGGGGGATTCAAAAAGCGAAATATTGTTATTCTTTATATTTTAATTTATTTTTTGGAATAATGCTGTAAAACTATTTTACTTTGAATTTATTTTCAGGAAATAAAAACCACAAGGCATGCTTTTAATAGGTATTGATATTCTAAGTGATTTACAAATACAAAACTCCTGCGTTGTCATCTTTAATTAAATACCCAAAAAAGGTGAATAGGATTATACTATTCTTTCTTTCATAGCTTTAAGCACAGCCTCTGTATTGCTGTTAACATGCAGTTTCGTATAAATGCGTTTCATATGAGTGCGAACTGTTTCAAATGCCAATCCTAAATTATCAGCAATCATCTTATAACTTTTCCCCTGTGTGAGTAAGGTGAGAATTTCTTTTTCTCTTTCAGTGAGATTATAATCTGAATCTCCCTTAGGAGTAATATTTTTTGTAAATAATTCTAAAACTCTTCTTGCAATAATACCCGTCATGGGTGCACCGCCATGAAAAACATCCTTAATGGATTCAATATATTGAGCAGGTGAAGTTGATTTTAAAATGTATCCGCTGGCGCCGGCGCACACAGCATGGAAAATATTATCGTCATCCTGAAAAACTGTTTGCATAAGAATTTGTATTTCAGGAAATTCTTTTTTTATAATTTTCACAGCTTCAATTCCATTTATACCCGGCATCTCAATATCCATTAAAACAACTTCAGGTTTATTTTGCTGAAGGTGAAAAATAATATCCTGTGCATCAGGAAAAGCGCCTACACAAGTAAGCCCCTCGGTTCCATTCACTAAATAATATAAACTTTCCCTTAAATGTTTATTATCTTCAAAAATTGATACCCGTATTGTATGCATAGTATAGATTTAAAACAAAATTACAACTGAAAAATACCTTTTACAGTACCGCAATCAGGGGATGGGTATAATAAAAGTTATGGTTGTTCCTGTCCCCTCAGCTGACTGAATATCTAATTTGCCGTTGTGTGCAAAAGCACGATGTTTCATATTTCCTAAGCCGTTTCCTTTTTTAACTTCATGCGTATTAAAACCCTTTCCATTATCAATTATCTGCATGATCAATTGGCTGTTGGTTTTTTCAAAGGCTACTTTTAACTGGGTGCAGGCTGAATATTTTACAGTATTATTTATTGCTTCTTTAAAAATTAAATACAAATCTCTGCGCAGTTCCATTGGGATCTTTAAATTATCCAGAGCCTGTGTTTTCTGTACGATCAATTCAATATTTTTTGCATTGCATAATTCAGTTGCAAAATTGAACATGCGGCCCTCAATATTCTTAAACAGATCATTTGAAGGTTTAATCGCCCAAACAATATCACTCATACTCTCAATCATTTCTTTAGAATTATTGCTCATTTTTTCTAATACCGGGATTGATTCGGGGCTTTTATCTTTTATCTGGTTGCTCACAATATCGCTATACATTCTAATGCTGCTTAATGTAGAACCAACATCATCATGCAGGTCAGAGGCTATGTTATTGCGCATCTGTAATTGTTTCAGCTGCTGCTTAATCCGGTAACGGTTCCAAACCAGGAACCCTATAATAAGACCTGCTCCAATTATTGCAATTGCAATATTCCGAAAAACAATTTGCTCCTGCTTTTCTTTGTCTTTTAATGCATTTTCCGTTTCAAGTAAAATTATTTGCTGTTCTTTTTTTGTTGTTTCAAATTCTTCCTTTAGTCTTACAAGTTCAGTTCTTTGCTTTTCCACATTCAGGCTGTCTTTTAACTCATTATATTTTTTGTAAAACGCAAGTGCAGAAGCAGAATTATTTTCTGCATCATAAGTTTCATACTTCAATTTATAAATTTCCAACCTGTAAGAATCTGCTTTATTTGCAGTAAATAATGCCAACGCAGAATCCGCATACTGATGGGATCTGCTGTATTGACCCGAAGTATTTAATACATCAGCAATTTTATATAATTCATATCCTACATCAGTACCTGAATTTAACTGTCTGAAAATCTCTTTTGCAATTGCATAATTTGCGATAGCCTCCTCATGGTCACCCATTTTTGCATAATCATCACCGAGGTTTTCATATCCGATTGCTTTATTGTATAAATCTCCTGCTTCATTATATAAATCAATTGCTATCTTATGATTTTTTATGGCCTTTGACATCTCTTTTTTCATCTGGAATAAGTTTCCGTAACTATTATAACTTCCGGCAAGTAAAGATTTTCTGCTATGCACTCCGGTATATAATGAGCTGCTGTAAATATCAATCGATCGTAAAATATACTTTTCAGAATTATCATAATCACCAAGATCACGATAAAGATTTGCCAGAGACTGAAATACCGCACCCATTGTTAAAGAATCTTTTGCTGTTTCAAGAATTTTTAACGCTTTCAATTCATTTTCTAATGAAGCGCTGTTATTATTCATAAAACGGTATGACACACCTATATTATGATACGCTTTTGCCATATCCGGACTTTCTTCAGTGAAATAATCAAATTGTTTATTGAAATAATCAAGTGATGTCTGGTAAAGGCCTTTTGCCTGCGATGCCAGACCAATTACATTATAAGCTGCATATATTTGGGTGGTAATATCTTTTTCCAATGCGATAGCAAGTGCTTTTTCAGCATAAAATATTGCAGTGTCAGGCTGTATTCGATAAAGCTGAAAAGCATAATCATTATAGGTAAATGATAACTGTTCTTTATCAGTTGATGTGGCAAGGATGTGCCTGAGTGAATCAGTATTTAATTGGGCAAATAATTTTAAAGCAAAAGTGATAATGCAAAATTGAAAGTAAATAAGAAAAATTATTTTTCGCTTCATAGTATAAACTTACGGAAGTCATTTATTATTTCATATAGCGCAATTTAAGTTATATTTCAATTTTCAAAAATTATTAAATAGGTATTGTTAAAGTAATGACAGTTCCGCTATTCTCTTTTGACTGAATTTCAAAAGTTCCATGATGATTCGCCGCTCTTTTTCGCATATTTTCCAAACCATTTCCACCCTTAATACTTTTCATATCAAACCCTTTTCCGTTGTCAGAAATTGTCATCACCAGATAATTATTATTTTTAGAGAATTCAATTTTGAGTTGAGAGCATTCACTGTATTTTACGGCATTGTTCACCGCTTCTTTAAAAATTAAATATAGATCCTTTCTCTGTTCCATCTTAATTTTCATATCATCTAATGCTTCATTTCTGTGCATGATCAATTTAATATTTTTTGCACTGCAAAGTTCAACTGCAAAATTAAGCATGCGGCCTTCTATATTCCTGAATGCATCATTGGCTGGCTTGATCATCCAAACAATATCGCTCATATTCTCGATCATCTCTTTTGAATTAATGCTCATTTTTTCAAGCAAAGGAGTAGATTCGGGGCTTTTATTTTTTATCTGGTTATTTACAATATCACTATACATTCTGATACTGCTGAGAGATGAACCTACTTCATCATGCAGGTCTTCTGCAATTTTATTGCGCATTGTTTGAATTTTTCGCAATTGGTTTATGCGGTATCTGTATATGAGATATGGTATCAAAAGAATACCCAAAATAAGCAGCGTAATAAACCACCATGTTTGCCAATAAGGTGCAATTACTTTTATTGGTATATCTAACTGCACATAATCCGGGTTTACAGCATTTCTGCCTTTTAGCTGAAAAATATAATTGCCTGAGGTTACTTTTGAATATATTGCCTGAAAGGATTGTGTTTTATCTTCTGTCCAGCCGGGGTCCCAGCCGTTTAAAGTATAGGAAATCACATTGCGTTCAGGTCCGAAATAATCTATTAGCTGATAGGTTATTTCCAATGGAAAATCTTTATGATGTATTGCAAATCCCTTCTCCATTTTATTCAAGTCTAATATTTTATCACCTGCTTTTACAGAAATGATTTTTAACAACGGCCTGGCTGAATAAGCAGTAAGTGAATCTAAAGGAATTTTAAGAAAACAATTATTGGCTCCTATAAATAAATTATTTTCGAAATCAACAAAGGGCTGTGTAACTCCCTCTAATTTTGGAACTGCATAACTTTTGATGATCCTTGTTTCTTCATTAAAAGATGCAATTGCATTTGGTTGCTGAATGTATATTCTATTTTGATTATCCTCAAAAAGAAAAAAACAATTGTTAGTAGAGAGTCCATTTTCCGTTGTATATTTTGTGAGCAGATTTTCTTTCCGGTTGTACGCAAAGAACCCTTCATCTGATGTAATGTAGAGCATTCCATTTTCCCTTGCTATCACATCTTCCTGAAAAGTGGTATTAGGCAATTTATTTCCATTTTTATCCTGGGTTATTTTTTTCAGTTCTTTTGTTGTGAGGTTATAATAATATAATCTTGATGCCGACAAGATCCAGATCGTATTTTCTGTTTCGGGTATTACGATTGGCAACGAAAGATTTATCTGAGCAGAAGTGAATAAAGTATCTGTTGTATTGTTTTTATAATTGCATCGCAGAAAATTTCCCTCAAAATCAACGAGGTAACAATTTTTTTCCGCATCCACAAAACTCAGCCAGTCAAAAACGATTTCACTGCCGATTATGTTTTTGCCGGGTGGTTGTAAATATCCAAAAGTATTATTTTGCCTATCAAAAACACCTACACTTATTCCATATATGATAAAGATGAAGTGATCTTCATCTAATTGATTTAAGGTTTGTAAATATTCACCTGAATAGGGGCTTGAAGAAGCATCGAAATAAGTAAATATTTTATCAAAGGAATATTTCAAAAACCCAACTGCAGTGGCAAGAAAGAAATCATTTCCGGCTCTGTCAATATCATTAACTGAATATACATTGCCTGATTCACTTATAGCTGGCATGAGTACGTATTCATATCTTGACAACCACATATTCATTTTTACAAGGCCGGCATCTTCAAGCGCAAGCCAGTAAAATCCATTTTTACCTTCTGCTATATCATTGACAAAATTTTGTGGCAGGCTATTATACCATCCATTTTGATATACATAATTTTGAAATCTGTTTTCTTTAGCGATGTAGTGAAACAAACCATTGCCAAATGTGGCGATAAACAAATCTCCTGATGCATTTAGTTTAAGTATTTTTCTGATAGATGGTTTCGTATTTTCATCTCCCTTACTTTTTAATTCAAGAAGTTTCCATTTACCGGTATTCATATTGAGTGAAAATAAACCTGCATTAGTGCCGATAAGCATTTCATCATTTTTGTAATTTACAAGGTCAATTATTGCTTTCGCCGGAAAATCCTTTAGTGCAGAAAAAATGCTTTCTGCTCTTTGCGGGGTTTTATGCAGATCTGTAGAATAATATATTCCATCATTGAACGTAGCAATCCAGAATGCATGATTTTTATCCTGCACTATTTTGTTGATAAAAGAAGTTTCAGTTACAGGGAATGCCTCAGGAAATTTTATCACTTCTGTCTCATCCGTATTCGTATGAATAATTATATAACTTCTGTACGCCGAAGCAACGATTGTTTGTTCATCTATTTTGTAAAATGCCCGCACTCCGGGTTTTTCTTCCATCACTTTTGTATCGGAAAATGCATATAGATTAAATGTTTCCAGCTCCGGGTCAAATCTCGCCATCCCTTCAGGCCCGCCCAGCCAGATATATGTTCCATCATAATATAATACCCTGATATTAATTAATGGGCATACTGTGTTTCCTATCCCAGTTGACGGGTATTTTTTAAACTGATATCCATCATATTTGTAGAGTCCGTCGTTTGTCCCGAGATATACAAAATCATTTTTATCACAGACAACTGACCGGGCAATTATAGTGTATAAGCCATTCTCCTCTGTGCGCTCAAAATAAAGATTTGTTTGAGTATAAGCACACATTGAAAATACAAATTGAAGAAGAAGGCAAAAGCTAAAAATAATATGAGTGCATTTTTTTATCATGTTTCTGTAAACCAGATTAAAAGTAAAAGCCTGACAGCACAATTTCAAATAGCAGGACAGAAACAAATAATATGAAATTTATAAAAAAATTAAAAATCCCCTTAAATAGATTTTTATTTGGCAGTGTCTTATTAAATAAAAATAATTAGTGTTCTATAATTATCTCTCTGGCAGAAACACTTTTGTCAGATTCCATTCCTGTAAAGTAAATCCCATTAGGCCATGAAGTGGTATTAATTGAAATGGCTGAAGAATTTTTTAATATTTCGGAATAAATAATATTTCCCTGCATATTATAAATTTTCAGTATGCCATTATTTATTGCGTCAGGAATTTTAATTGTTATATTATCTGATGCAGGGTTAGGAGATACATTTATAAAATTCTGAGATGTAAACTCATTTACTCCTGTTTCAAATGTTTCAGGTATTATAGAAAATAATGTCCATATTTCGGCACCTGTCGTATCAATTCCCGGGAAATATAATTTACCATCAAAAAAAGCCGATCCTCTGAATGGTGCAGCACCCCAAAATATTTTTGTTCCTGCTGTAGTTCCGTTTGTCTGTACAAAACGATAATCCATACTTGATTCTGTGATCTTAAATAATGCTCTGTAAAAAAATGAATTGCTTCCATCTTCTGCAACATAATCACTAACAGAAGGAAAACTTGCAAGCCCTTCAAAGTCTTTTACAAGTGCAGTTCCTGATGTTGTGCCATCACTTTTAAATAAGCCAAGCGGATCATAAGTATCAGATCCTCCATTAAAGAATAAAGTATTATTGAAATTGTAAAATGCATTATAAGCCTGAATATGATCTGTAATAATATTTTGTGTTCCTGCGACAGAACCATCTGTTTTCCATAATCCTGAATGATCATAATCTCCATCAAATGCATATAAAAAACAAGTACCATTTACATCTGTAAGGTCAGTGATATTTTGAAGATCATTATTTAAAGTAATTGTTCCGGCATCAGTCCCGTCAGTTCTGTACAAATAATAATAAATTGGTAATGATGCATCTATTCTTCCGACAAAATATAAATAATCACCACTTACTTTAAATATCGGATCAATACTTCCTGCATACCCATCATTCATTGCTCCATTAATGCCGGGAATAATATCTTTTATAATTTCTGTTCCTGCCTCTGTTCCATCACTTTTATAAATCTCATACCCATATACATCATCTCTTGCAGTAAAATATAATGTGCCTTTGAAATTAATTAAGTGTTCCGGATTTGAACCATATAATCCATCGGCAGAAATATCTGCTACCATTTCAGTCCCGGTTTCTGTTCCGTCTGTTTTCCATAATTCAAAGCCATGTATTCCGTTATTAGCAGCGAAATATAAAATTCCATCTATTTCAGTGAAATAGGGATAATTAAATTCAGGATAAAAAAAACCATTAGCTCCGGGGTTAATATCTTTCAGCAAGACAGTGCCATCTGCGGTGCCATCGCTTTTCCAAATTTCCATTCCATGTAATTCATCAGTTGCTAAAAAATATAATTCATTATTAAAAACAACAGGTTGCTTATCTGAGTATCCCCAATAAGCATTGCTCAGAATACTTCCATCAGTACCCGGATATATATCTTTTATCAATTGAGTTCCTGCATCTGTTCCATCACTTGACCATAGTTCATAATCATTATCAATTTCATCCGTCGCAAAAAATAAAAGCTTGTCGTTCACAACACACAAACAATTATACATATATATAGGAGAACTTACAACCGTAACCTGCGCATGTAAATAATTTGTAATAATGAGTACTGAAATAATTAGCAGATATCTTTTCATACAACCTGATTTTAGTATAAAGTTAATTTAAATGAAGTATTTGTTTCGCAAAATCTCTTTTATTATAATTTCCAATTTACAGGTTTAATTTTCTTTTCTGATAAATACGCATTCGTTTTACTGAAATGTTTGCACCCAAAAAAACCCCTGTCTGCCGAAAATGGTGAAGGATGTGGTGCTTTTAACAAAAGATGTTTGCTTCCATCAATTAAAAAAGATTTTTGCTGCGCAAAACTTCCCCATAAAATAAAAACAAGATTTTTTCTTTTATCGCTTAAGGCGGCAATTGTTGCATCTGTAAAATTCTGCCAGCCTATATTCTGATGGCTTGCAGGTTTATCTTTTTCAACGGTAAGCATTGCATTTAATAAAAATATTCCCTGCTTTGCCCAATCTTCCAAATTACCATGAGCAGGAATTTCAAAGCCTTCAATATCCGTTTTTAATTCTTTATAAATATTAATTAAAGATGGAGGTGGTTTAATTCCATGCTGAACACTAAAACATAAACCATGCGCCTGGCCAACACCATGGTAAGGATCCTGACCGAGTATTACAACTTTTACATCATTGAACGGAGTAAGATTATATGCATTAAAAATAAATTTTCCCGGCGGATAAATAATTGTTCCTTTTTCTTTTTCCTGTTTCAAAAAATACTTTATTGTTTGAAAATAGGGTTTTGAAAATTCATCTTTTAGTATTTTCTTCCAGCTTTCTTCAATTTGAACGGTTGCGGCTTCAGTCTGCATAATTATATTTTCGAATTCAATACAAGTTTAAAAACAATTTACATTCCGTCAAAAACAATGAGATAATTCATTTGTTTCCGAAAATTATTACAACTTTATTCTCTAAACAATATTTATGGGTGAAGCGGTGCGGGTAATTGGCAAATCTCCTAAAAAGAGGCAAGCATTCATCAGTGCATTATTAAAAGATATTGAAGCACTGGAGTTCATGATCGAACAAAATGTATTTGAAACATACCCCATTCGTATTGGCGCAGAACAGGAAATTTGTATCGTAAATGAGCACTGGATACCAGCAGATAATTCCATTCAAATATTAAAAGATATAAATCACCCTTCTTTTACTACTGAACTTGCATTGTATAATCTTGAAATTAATTTGGAAGCGCATGCATTAAGATCAGGCTGCCTTTACAACATGGAAAAAGAATTATTACAGAAGTTTTCCCTTGCAAGGGAAGCTGCCAAAAAAAATAATTCAGAACTATTACTTGCAGGAATTTTGCCTACTATTTCAAAAAACGAACTCACTTTAAAACATCTTACACCCTTAGAAAGATATCGTAATCTCAGTAAAAAATTAAAAGATCTGAGGGGAGATAATTTCGATCTTTATTTAAAAGGTGTTGATGAATTACATCTACGCCATGATAGTATCATGTTTGAAGCCTGCAACACAAGTTTTCAAACACACTTGCAGGTAAATCCAAAAGAATTTGTACAATTATATAACTGGTGCCAGGCAATTTCAGCCCCGGTGCTTGCAGCAAGCACAAATTCCCCAATTTTATTGGGAAAAGAATTATGGAGCGAAATACGTATTGCATTATTTCAGCAAAGCATTGATACAAGACACAGCATTGATGAAATAAGAGAAAAAAGAGCAAGAGTAACTTTTGGAAATGACTGGATATATAAATCAATTACTGAAATTTATAAAGAAGATATTGCGCACTTTGAAGTTTTATTAACTGCAGATGATATTGATGATGCAATGGAATTAATACGGCAGAAAAAAATTCCCTCATTAAAGGCTTTGCGTTTGCATAATAGTACTGTGTACCGCTGGAATCGCCCATGCTACGGAGTTGTAAATAATATTCCCCACATGCGAATTGAATGCAGATATTTTCCTGCGGGGCCAACCATTAAAGATGAAATTGCTAATATGGCTTTGTGGGTTGGACTAATGAAAGCATTGCCTGATGATGCAAAACAAATATGGAATCAATTTGAATTTAAAGATGTGAAAAGTAATTTTGTTAAAGTAGCAAGAGCTGGTATAGAAACAGTTTTAGTTTGGAGAGGAAAAGAAATTTCTGCAAGACAATTATTACAAAAAGAATTGATTCCGCTTGCGCATAACGGATTAAGAAAATGCGGTTTACAGGATGATGAAATTTACGCTTATTTAAGTGTGATCGAAAAAAGATTACATACACATACCGGCAGCCAGTGGCAGATAAAAAATTATCGTTCCCTGAAAAAAATTATGAACAACGGCGATGCATTAATTTCTCTCACACAAGCCATGCATCAAAAACAAAAAGAAAATATTCCGGTATGTGAATGGCAAATGATTGATACGGAGAAAGCAATTAAAGAACGTCATAAAAATATGAAATATATGCACCAGCTTATGACAACAGATCTTTTAACTGTGTATCCTGATGATCCTTTATCATTAGTACAAAAAATAATGCTGTGGTATGATGTAGATCATATATTAGTAGAAAATAAAAAAGGAAAATTAGTTGGTGTTATCACTGCAGGGCACATTGTGGAAAGTGTATCAGAAAAAATTAATTTAGATGGTATCTCTGTGATGAAAGTAATGAAAAAAGAATTAATAACGATGCTCCCGGATGCCGAAATTGAAAGTTGCCTGTACACTATGCAATCACTTATGATATCAAGTTTGCCAATAGTACAAAATGATAAACTCATCGGCATTGTTACCAAAAACGATATGCTGCGCTGGATTGCATTGCATGTGTAAGTTAAAAGTTGTTACTGCTCTCTAACACTCTGCCTCCATTCCTGTAAATTTGCCAACAAAAAAAATAATTCTATGAATAAATTTGTGTTTTATATTTCCGTTATAGTAATAATATTCGCTGCATGTAAAGGCAAGGAAAAAACTGTGGAAGAAGAAGTAAAAGGTCCCGGAAAAGTTACTTATCCGCTTACAAAAACAATTGATCAGAAAGACAAATACTTTGGTGATACTATTAATGATATGTATCGCTGGCTGGAAAATGAAGGTGATACAGCGGTGCGTAACTGGATAGCATCACAAAATGATGTTACATTCGGTTACCTGGAACAAATACCTTATCGCAACCAATTAAAACAGCGTTTAACTGAATTGGCAGATTATCCGAAAATGACGACACCTTATCGTGCGGGTGATTATTATTTTTATTCAAAGAATGATGGCTTGCAAAATCAATATGTAACATTTTATAAAAAAGGATTAAATGGCGAAGAAAAAGTTTTTTATGATCCCAATGCATTAAGCACTGATGGAACTGTAACATTAAATATTGCAGGCTTCAGCAATGACAGAAAATATGTTGCAATAAATCAGAGTAAAGCGGGAAGTGACTGGAACGAAATGCATATTCGTGAAGTTGCAGGCAACACAAAACTTGCAGATAAAATTGAATGGACAAAATTCAGCGGTGCAGCATGGGATAAGGAAGGGTTTTATTATGCCGCATTTGATGCACCATTGGAAGGAAAAACATACACAGCAGAAAGTGAATCACAAAAAATATTTTACCATAAAATTGGAACAGCGCAGGCAGAGGATAAATTAATTTATAAGGATAAAAACCCGAATATTTATGTGGGTGCGCAAACAACAGAGGACGAAAAATTTTTGCTTATTTATTTAAGTGCCGGAACAAGCGGTACAGGAATATTATGGAAACATTTAAATGATGCCGGAGATTTTAAAACATTATTTCCGGGCTTTGACTGGGAATATACTGTATTAGATAATGATGACGATAAATTAATTGTGCAAACAAATTATAATGCACCAAACTATAAAGTTGTTTTAGTTGATCCTAATAATCCGGCTCCTGAAAACTGGAAAGATATTATTCCGGAACAAAAAGAAATATTAAATGGAGTTACACTTGCAGGCGGGAAATTATTTCCATCCTATTTAAAAGATGTAACTTCAAAAGTATATCAGTATGACCGTTCAGGTAAAATGGAAAGAGAAGTTGCGTTGCCGGGGCTGGGAACTGTTAGCGGATTTACCGGTGAAAAAAATGATACAGAAATATTTTATGCATTCACATCATTCACAACTCCTGCCGACATTTATAAATATAATATTACATCAGGCAAATCAGAAATTTATAAAAAGAGTGAAGTAAAATTTGATGGCGATAAATATGAAAGCAAACAAGTATTTTATACAAGCAAAGACGGAACAAAAGTTCCGATGTTCATCGTACATAAAAAAGGTTTAAAATTAGATGGCAGCAATCCATGTTTATTATATGGTTATGGCGGATTTAATATTCCCATCACACCCTCATTCAGCACCGGAAAAGTTGCATTACTTGAACAGGGATATGTTTATGCCGTAGCAAACATAAGAGGTGGAAGTGAATATGGGGAAGACTGGCATAAAGCAGGAATGCTGGAGAAAAAACAAACAGTGTTTGATGACTTTATTGCAGCAGCAGAATATCTTATTGCAGAAAAATATACTGCTAATGATAAACTTGCTATTCAGGGAAGAAGCAATGGTGGATTATTGGTTGGTGCATGTATGACACAAAGACCAGATCTATTTGCAGTTGCTTTACCGGGAGTTGGCGTATTAGATATGATGCGCTATCATAAATTTACAGTGGGCTGGGGCTGGGCAGTTGAATATGGCAGCAGTGATAATGCAGATCAATATGCTTATTTAAAACAATATTCTCCTTTGCACAATTTA
>JACMJP010000416.1 GCA_014380545.1 Chitinophagales bacterium
ACCTCTTTATTATCGGTGAAATGTTGCCAATGTAAATTCGCTTTTGCCATATGTGTGCGAATTATTTTTTCACCTTTACTATCTTCTTCAATTTCAACAGGCAAGTGTGTCGCAATTATTTTTCCATCCTGCTCACTTACAACAAGTGCAAAACTATTTTCCTGCATAAACCGAAAAATAGTTTCTGCGTCTTTTATTAAGTTATACTTTGGAATATACATAAATGGATATTGTATTCTTTCAATTACAAATTCGACAATTATTAAATTATCAAATTCCTATAAATATCTTTCTTTAATAATTGCAATATGGTGCAATTCATGACCGGCAATAATATAACAGATTGATCTTACTGATATAGGATTATCATTTGCAATTCCGGTTCTGCTTAATTCTTCATCGCCAAAACTTTTAAGCAAGCATAAAGTTGCGTTTCTCACTGCTTCAAATTCACTTAATAATTCAGAAAACTCCCTGTTGTCAACTTGCGCCTCATCTGCATACTCATTTTCTTCAAATCCCGGCAAAGCAGTTTTATCATTTCTTGCGAAGCGCAAAGCCCTGTAACTAAATACTCTTTCCCCATCAATGAGATGTTGTACAATTTGTTTAATTGTCCATTTACCTTCCGCATATCGATAATTTAATTTTTCAGGAGGCAGATTTTTCAAAAAAGAAATATTTTGATTTATTTGGGTTGATAGTATTTCAATAATATCTCCGTCAGGTACTCTCTCAATGTATTTTAAATAATATGGAGGATATTCTCCCACTACAGGTTTTACGGATGTTAGCATAAGTTTTTTTACAAAGGTAAAGGATTGATAAAAGTTTTTAAAATAAATACCGGTTAAATAGGGTCTTACTATATTTACAATCATGAACAGGTTTTATTTCTGGCAACAATGGTTATTCTGGAGCTGTATTTTGTTTGCGTTGTTTGGTGTTGCCTTCGCATTTTGCGGCAACACTGTTTTGTTTAACTATTTCAATGGAGCTTATGAAGCAGTTTTCTGGAAAAATGAAACTATTCCTTCACAATTTTATCAGTATAAAAATTTTGTCTACGGGTCATTCGGTGGAACTATAGTCTGTTGCTATATCTTACTTGCTTATATTATTCGGTATCCTTTTCGCAAAAAAGAAAAATGGTCATATTATTCCATCATAACGGCTTTTAGTGTTTGGGTATTCATTGATTCGTTTACATGCGTTGTGCATAAAGTGTATTTTCAGATATATGTCATCAATGCATTTTCAATTATAGTAAAAGCATTACCCCTCATTTTTACATGGAAGTATTTTTTTCGAAAAGAGAAATAATATTGCAAAATGTTGGATGATATTTAAACAACTTGCCCATGCGTCTTTCTAATTAAAAAGCTTTCAAGTGGCCTGAGTGCATGAATGCTGTTTAGTGCAAATCCGGTAAGAGTAGGGTTACCAAAAAAAGATTGTATTGTTCTGCCCCAAAACAACCTGTTACTAAAATGTTTTTTCCAGGCATGTTTATATTCTTCTTCCAACTGCTTACGGTTTTCAATTGAAATAATTTTCTTTTCAAGTATCCCCGATTCCAAAATATTTTCACTGAGTAATTTAGCGGCATGTATTGCCATACTCATCCCGTTTCCGCACAGTGGTGTAATTAACCCGGCACTGTCACCACACATAAGTATATGCTCTTCAATTAGTTTTTTGGGTGCGAAAGAAATTTCATTGATTGCTTCAGGTTCTTCACTAATAAAGTTTGCCTGAGAAAAAATATTCTTTATTACAGGGTTTTTAAATAATACATTTTCTTCTAATTCATGTGGATTTTTAAATTGTACTTTTAAATTTCTTTTGTACAAGTAACACAAATTGTATTTATCATCTTCTATCTTCACGATACCACAATATCCATTTTCAAAATTATCCAAACCTACTTCATCAACAGGATAATTAAGTTTTACATGATATTTAATTCCCATGTACCCGGTATGTGTTTGTACAAAATGACGGTGCAATTTTTTATCCAGCACATCTCTTTTTCCATAACTTCCAATTACCAGTTTTGCTCTGTGTTTCATTCCGTCTTTTGTTTCTACTTCAAAATGATCATTCCGAAGATGTATATCAGTTACTTTTGTTTTTGTTAGTATATCTGCTCCATTTTTTTTGGCTAACTCATATAATGCAGTATCAAGAACAAATCGGCTTAACCCAAATCCTCCGAGGTCAAGACCAGCATAAATATTTTTTCCTGCAGGGGTGGATATTCTCAGTTTGCTAATTTTAGCAGCGTCGTAAAAAAAGGGATCAAAGCCGATGGATTGTAAAAAGGGTAAAATTTCATTGCTGATATATTCGCCACACACTTTATGAAAAGGATATTCCTTTTTTTCAAGTAATAGAATTTTTTTATCATTCTTTGATAGTAAAATAGCGGCAGTTAATCCAGCCAAGCCCCCTCCTACAATAATTACATCAAAAATATCCGGAGAAAATGTATTTCCAATTTTACTTTTCAGTTCTTCTTCAGCATAGTGTATCATGCTATTTCTTTTCAATAATTAATTGCCAGCGCCATGCCCACATCCATCTCAACTTATAATTTCTAATTCCTGCAGAAGCTAAAACAGATTCCCATTCATCCCTTGTAAGAGAGCGGGCAACTGATAAAGGTCCGTCATATTTAACAAGATATGTTTTTGAGAATAATGCCGTAATAATTTTAATGGAATAATAAGCAAACCAATGCCGGTGAATGTCATTTACAATTACCGCTGTGGAAGCTAATGCATTCATGCTTCTAATTAATGTTGTCAATTCATCATTATCAAAATGATGGCAGAATAAACTATTCATTGTTATATCAGCTTTCTCCTGTATTAATTGCTCATCAAAAACACTAACTGTTTTAAAACTGATATTTGGAAAATCTCTGGAACATTCTGAAGCATATTTTGTCATAATTGGATTCCAGTCAACACCTATTAACTGTACCTTCCTGTTTTTTTTATCAGCCCATTTGGAAATTGCCCTCAGCATATCTCCTCCCCCGCAACCCAGATCCATAATCACCACAACTCTGTCAGGCCATTTTATCTTATTTAAAGCATTTAAAATAACATGATATCCACCCAGTTTTTTATTTATGATTTCTAATTCTCTTAATGCCTGGTGAATTTCCTTTTCCTCAACACCATGTTGATCCATTTTTTCGGGCAAATAACTTCTTACGGATAGGTCAGGCATACAATTATTATTCAATTTCCAATATCATGGCTTCCATGCTTAGCCCGGGACCAAAC
>JACMJP010000417.1 GCA_014380545.1 Chitinophagales bacterium
GATTTTGCGCTTTTTCTTTTTAATGATTTTCCAATTCTTCCGATAATAAATGCAGTGGGTGCTAATAAAAGAATTACGAGCAATGTAAGCGGAGAACTAATAATTAACATGGAAGAAAAAAATACAAGAATTGTAAATGGATCACGAAAGGTTGCTTCAAGGGTATTCATAATACTCCATTCCACTTCGCTCACATCTGTCGTAATTCTTGAAATAATGTCTCCTTTTCTTTTTTCACTGAAATAAGATAATGGTAGTTGCATGATCTTATCAAACAAACTTTGCCGCAAGTCACGAACAACACCGTTTCGCAGTGGTGCTAAATAATACATTGCAAAATACCGGCAAATGTTTTTTAGGAGAAACATAAATACCACTGCAATACAAACAACAATAAGCCCAGTTGACTTTCCGTGTTCATCAATAAAGGCTGTGAAATTTGTATTAAGCCAGGTTAAAAAGGGGCGTATGGGCTTCGGAAAATTAGCTGCATCATTATCGGCGTAAGTGTTAAATAAAATTTGCAGGAAGGGAATGATAAGCAGTATTGAAAAAAGATTAAAGAACGCAAATAAAATATTGAAAAAAATATTCAGCAGTGCATATTTTTTAAACCGCCCAACATATTTTAAAATGCGCAAGTAACTTTTCATGCTGTGCGAAATTACATCTTTTGTACCTTAGCACATTATGGAAAGCCGCAGGCAAAAAAAAATAGCAGAACTTATAAAAGAAGAGATGGGTGCATTCCTGCAAAAGGAAGGTGCAAATTATTACGGTAATAAATTCGTGACTGTAACAAATGTTTCCATTACTCCTGATCTGCAAGAGTGTAAAATATTTATAAGTGTTTGGCATGAAACAGAACCGCAAAAGGTTGCCGATTCTTTAAACCGGCATGCAGGTGATATAAGAAGAAGATTCGGAAATATCATGCGTCAGTCTTTGCGTATTATTCCGCATATTAGTTTTCACATTGATGATTCACTGGACACTGTTTTTAAATTGGAGCAGATATTTAAAGATATCAATGATAAAAATAATTCTTAACGCAGCAACATCATGAATTTTACTTTCCGCATTGCATGGCGTTATATCTTTTCAAAAAAAAGTACAAATGTTATTAATATCATAGCCGGTATTACTATGACAGGCATTGTAATCGGTTCTGCAGCACTTATAATTGTTTTATCTGCTTTTAATGGTTTTGAAACATTGGTGTTGCGTTTATATAGTTCTTTTTATCCTGATATAACTGTAACTCCTGTACAGGGAAAAGTTTTTACTGCGGATAGTTTATTTCTTTCTCAAATAAAAACTATTGAAGGCATACAGGTAATTTCTCAAACACTTGAAGAAAATGCATTAGTTGCTTATGATGATGAAGAACATATTGCCACAATTAAAGGAGTGGATGTAAATTATCAGAGTGCAACAGCTGTTGACGATAGTGTTTTTATTGGTGATTATATTTTAGCGTATGACAACTTCGGGTCAAGTATAGATTGTGCCGTGCTGGGCTCCGGTGTAGCAGCGACATTAGATGTTGGAATCGGAATTGAATATCCGGCGATACAAATTTTTATGCCCCGTCGTGGAATTAAATATTCATTTAATCCTGGTGATGCTTTTATTCAAAAGGGAGTAGTTGCAACCGGCGTATTTCGCATACAGCAGGAATTTGACAGTAAGTATATGATCGTTTCGCTGCAGGTAGCACAAAATTTAATGGAATATAAAAATAATGAACTCTCAAAATTGGAAATTAAAGTTTCGTCGGGCTATAATGCAGAAGTAGTGAGAAAGAAAATTCAGGCTATTGTTGGAGAAAAGTATGCAGTAAAGAACAGAGTCATGCAAAATGAGTTTTTGTATAAAGTAATGCGCAACGAACGCTGGGTTGTGTTTCTTATCCTCACATTTATTTTAATTATTGCAACATTTAATATGATCGGTTCTATTTCGATGCTTGTAATTGATAAAAGAAAAGACATTGGTATTTTACGTTCACTGGGTGCTACAGAAAATAAAATACGTAATATCTTTTTTATACAGGGTGTTTTACAAACACTTGTAAGCATAACAATAGGGTTTTTTGTGGCGACAATATTATGTCTTCTGCAAATGCGTTTTGAAATTATTACAATTCCCGGCTCTGGCAGTTTTGTAATTACTGCTTATCCTATTGACCTGAAACTGATGGATTATATTTATGTTTTCTTTACCATATTTATTATTGGAAGTATAGCTTCTTATTTTCCGGCCGCCCTTGCAAGCAGGCAAAGATGGATGTTTAAGGAAGAATGAGAGATTAGTAGATTATTTTTAAAAACATTAAAATAAATATTCATTACTCATTATTCATTTTGCATTTCCTCAATTCCCAAACTCATTCTCCTTCATATCATCAATTACTTTTTTCTTTTTTGCATTCCGGTGCATCCATAAATTGAGCATTTCCACTAAAACAGAAAATCCCATTGCAAAATAAATATACGCTTTGTCAACATGCCCGCCCATTCCCTCTATTAATAAACTCACACCAATTAAAACAAGAAATGAAAGCGCAAGCATTTTTACTGTAGGGTGTTTATTTACAAAATTGCTTATTGGGTCTGCAGCAACAAGCATAATTAATACTGCAATAATTACAGCAATGATCATTACAATTACATGATCCGCCATTCCAACAGCAGTAATTACAGAGTCAAGAGAAAAAACAATATCCAATAATAAGATCTGAATAATTACAGATTGAAAGGAAGGGGCTTTAATTTTTATTTCTTTATCCTCATCACCTTCAATTTTTTCATGAATTTCTACGGTTGCTTTATAAATTAAAAACAATCCGCCTGCTAATAAAACAATATCTTTTCCCGAAATGCCACTCCCTAAAAAGGTGAATAGATCATCATCCATTTTTATTATCCAGCTTAATGACAAAAGCAGCAGCACCCTTGTAATCATTGCAAGCGCAAGCCCAAGCCTTCTTGCTCTTTTTTGTTGTTCTTCCGGCAGCTTACCAGATAATATAGAAATGAAAATAATGTTATCAATGCCCAGCACAATTTCTAATACTGTAAGTGTAAAAAGCGAAATCCAGGCATCGGGGGTTGTGAATATAGTAAAGTCCATACAATTTTTAATTGGAGCAAAATTCAGCTATTCCGTTAATTTATACAAAGTATTTTTAAAAAGTCTTCAATTTCTTAAATACTTTAGACGCATAATTTCGAAAAATATGTTACCCCGCATAAGAGATATTGAATCCTATAAAAAAACGTATCAATTCAGCATTGATGAACCGGAAAGTTTTTGGGGTGAGATTGCCGGCTCATTTACCTGGAAAAAAAAGTGGGAGAACGTATTGCAATGGGAATTTGAAACTCCTGATGTTAAATGGTTTATTAACGGAAAATTAAATATCACTGAAAATTGTCTTGACAGATTTGTAGAAAAACACCCTGATAAAATAGCAATTATCTGGGAACCAAATGATCCAAATGAAAAAGAGATAAAACTCACTTATAAAGAACTATTCGAAAAGGTTTGCAAATTCAGCAATGTATTAAAAAAACAGGGTGCAAAAAAAGGCGACCGCATTTGTATTTATATGCCAATGATATCCGAACTGGCAATTGCTATCTTAGCCTGTGCAAGAATTGGCGCAATTCATTCTGTTGTATTTGCGGGTTTTTCTGCACAATCGTTATCTAAGAGAATTAATGATGCACAATGTAACATTGTTATTTGCAGTGATGCCGCATACAGGGGAAATAAAATAATAGAAATTAAAAATGTTATTGATGAAGCAATACAAAATTGCCCTTCAGTAAATAAAGTAATTGTAAAAAAAAGAACAAATTCAACAATTAATTGGAATCAGAAAAAAGACATGTGGTGGGATGATGAAATGCAAAATGCGGAAATATTTTGCGATGCTGAAATAATGGATGCTGAGGATGCATTATTTATTCTATACACCAGCGGAAGTACTGGAAAACCAAAAGGTGTTGTGCATACATGCGGAGGATATATGGTTTATACTGCTTATTCTTTTTTAAATGTTTTTCAATATGATGAACAGGACATTTTCTGGTGCACAGCAGATATCGGCTGGATAACCGGGCACAGTTATATTATCTATGGGCCACTATTAAATGGAGCTACAACTGTGATGTTTGAGGGAATTCCCACTTATCCTGATGCAGGAAGATTCTGGCAGTTAATTGAAAAATATAAAGTAAATATTTTTTATACCGCTCCAACTGCAATCCGGTCTTTAATGTTATTCGGAGATGAATTTCCTTCTGCTTATGATATGACATCCTTAAAAACTTTAGGAAGTGTTGGTGAACCAATTAATGAAGAAGCATGGCATTGGTATCATGAAAAAATTGGTAAAAAGAATTGTGCAATAGTTGATACATGGTGGCAAACAGAAACCGGCGGCATTTTAATTTCCCCGCTTGCACATATCACAAAAGAAATTCCTTCTTATGCAACATTACCATTACCTGGAATACAACCGGTAATCGTTGATGTAAACGGAAATGAATTA
>JACMJP010000418.1 GCA_014380545.1 Chitinophagales bacterium
TCAACTTTGCTTTTAATGGAAAATTTTAAATCAGGATTTGTAAATATCATCGGGAAACCAAATGCCGGAAAATCTACTTTGCTCAATATTTTAGTTGGAGAAAAATTAGCCTCCATTACACCGAAAGCGCAAACTACCAGAAGAAGACTTTTAGGAATTGTAACTACTGATACACACCAAATCATTTATTCCGACACACCAGGAATTGTAAAAGACCCGATGTATAAATTACATGAATGGATGAACACTCAAATAGAAGTTGCCTTGCATGATGCTGATATTATTTTATATATGGTAAACCCGGGAGAGAAAACGGAAAATAATCCTATTCTTGAAAAGATAATAAAATCAAAAATTCCTGCATGCATTGTGCTGAATAAAATGGATATTATTGATGAAAAAAGAATTTCTGAAGAAGAAGTAAAATGGAAAACATTTTTACCCGATACAACACTGATTTCTATCTCCGCTTTGCAAAAGAAAAATATAGCGACATTACAAGAATTTATTATAGATAACCTGCCTGTACATCCTCCTTATTATGATAGTGATGAATTGACAGATGTTAGTGAACGATTTATGATGAGTGAAATGATACGGGCGGAGATATTAAAACAATACAAGCAGGAAATTCCTTATTCTGTTGAAGTGATTGTGCATGAGTTTAAAGAAAAAGAAGATATTACTGTAATTAAAGCGACAATTTATACAGGAAAAGATTCGCATAAAAATATCATCATAGGCCCGAAAGGAACAGGAATAAAAAAAGTGGGTACCGAATCAAGAAAAGAAATGGAAGCCTGGCTCGGAAAAAAAGTTTTTCTTGAGCTGTTTGTGAAAGTAAAAGAAAACTGGAAAAATGATGAGCGAAGTTTAAAATATTTCGGTTACGATTCTTAATTTTTATATTTCTTTAATTTTTTTACATCATCATTATTTGCAACTTTCAGGCTTACTGCACATCCACCGCCGGGTGCAAGATTTAATTTTAAAATTGTTTTATTGTCAACGATATAAGAAGTGATTTGATATGCCATCGGATTATTATACCAATCTGCATTTATTGCATCGGCATAAATAGTGGCTATATATTTTTTATCAGCATCTAAGAAATCTAATTGCGTATTTTGTGTTCTTGCATTTTCGTCCGTTATACTTCCAATAAACCAATTATTTCCATTTTTTTCTTTCCTCGCAATAGTAATATAATCACCCGGCTCAGCAGAAAGAATCTTTGTATCATCCCAATCAACCGGAACGTCTTTAATAAATTGAAAAGCATCCATATTTTTTGCATAATTTTCAGGAAGGTCAGCAGCCATTTGCAAAGGCGAATACATAGTTACATATAATGCAAGTTGTTTTGCAAGTGTAGTATGTACCTGTGTTGTTTTTGTACTATCGTAATAATTCATTTTAATTTGAAAGATACCCGGTGTATAATCCATCGGCCCGCCGAGTAATCTTGTGAAAGGTAAAATGGTTTCATGTGCAGGCGGATTTCCTTTGCTCCATGCATTAAATTCATTTCCTCTTGCTGCTTCACATGCAAGCCAGTTTGGATATGTGCGATGCAATCCGGTTGGACGCACAGCTTCATGCGCATCAACCATAATTTCATATTCAGCAGCTTTTTCAA
>JACMJP010000419.1 GCA_014380545.1 Chitinophagales bacterium
AAAATTGTTGACCGTTTACAAAAAAGAGTAAGCAGAGATAAATATTTTGGAACTGATGAATTAAATACAATTTTGAAAGATGAAATTGTAAATCTTCTATCTGAAAATAATATAAAAGAGTATGCTGATTTTGAAATTCCTGAAAACACCAAACCTTATATTATGCTGGTTGTTGGTGTAAATGGTGTTGGAAAAACAACAACTATCGGAAAATTGGCTTACCAGTTTAAAAAACAAAATAAAAAAGTATTGCTCGGCGCAGCAGATACCTTCAGAGCTGCAGCCGTAGATCAGTTAACTATATGGGCAGAAAGAGCAGGCGTACCCATCATCAAACAGCTAATGGGCTCTGATCCGGCCGCAGTTGCTTTTGACACAGTGCAGGCAGCAAAAACCCAGGACATTGATGTTGTAATAATTGATACAGCCGGAAGACTGCATAATAAAATTAATTTGATGAATGAATTAACGAAAATTAAAAGTGTAATTAAAAAAACATACCCTGATGCACCGCATGAAGTATTACTTGTATTAGACGCATCAACGGGGCAAAATGCAATAGAACAGGCGAAACAATTTACAGCAGCAACAGATGTAACAGCAATTGCATTAACAAAATTGGATGGAACAGCAAAAGGCGGCGTTGTGTTAGGAATTGCAGATCAATTTAAAATACCTGTTAAATATATTGGAGTGGGAGAAAAAATGGAGCAATTGCAGGTATTTAACAAAACTGAATTTGTTGATTCATTATTTAATTAGTGAATGGTAAATTCAATTGCATAGATATATAAAATAATTAGTGAAAACTAAAATAAAAAAAGATAAAGTAAACATTATTACTCTTGGCTGCAGTAAAAATACAGTTGATAGTGAAGTACTGCTTGCGCAATTAAAAGGAAATGATATTGATGCCCATCACCAGCGCACAAAAGACGACAGCAATATTATTATCATTAATACATGCGGATTTATTGATAATGCAAAACAGGAAAGTATCAATACAATATTAAACTACGCCGATGCAAAACAAAATGGCGAAATCGATAAGTTATATGTAACAGGTTGTTTAAGCCACAGATATAAAGATGAACTGCAATTAGAAATCCCGCAGGTTGATGCATGGTTTGGTACAATGGAACTGCCGGCACTCTTAAAAAAATTCAATGCAGATTATAAACATGAGTTAATTGGGGAAAGAAGTTTAACTACACCACAGCATTATGCTTATGTAAAAATTTCTGAAGGTTGTAACAGAACATGTTCTTTTTGTGCAATACCATTGATGCGGGGAAAACATGTTTCCAGAACCATGGAAGAAATTGAGAAGGAAGTAAAATATCTTGCGGGTATAGGTGTAAAGGAAATTTTATTAATTGCCCAGGAATTGACTTATTATGGATTAGATATTTATAAAGAAAGGACATTATCTGATTTATTGCGGAGATTAAGTGATATAGAAGGGATAGAATGGATACGTTTGCACTATGCATATCCGAGTAAATTCCCACTTGAAATAATTGATGCAATAGCTGAAAGAAAAAATATTTGCAATTACTTAGACATGCCATTGCAACATGCAAGTGATAATATCTTATTTGCAATGAAAAGGCAGATAACAAGGAAAGAAACCTATACGTTAATTGAAGCAATAAGAAATAGAATTCCGGACATTACTTTGCGCACCACAATGTTAGTTGGTTTCCCCGGTGAGACAGAAAAAGATATTGATGAACTGATTGAATTTATTGGGGATATAAAATTCGACAGACTGGGAGTATTTACTTATTCGCATGAAGAAGGTACAAGTGGTTATGCATTAAAAGATGATATAAGTGAAGATATAAAACAGGAAAGGGCTGCAAGAGTAATGGAGGCACAGGAAAGTATTTCATTTGAAATAAATAAAAATAAGATCGGCAAAACTTATAAAGTATTATTTGATAGAAAAGAGGGAAATTATTTTATAGGCAGAACTGAAGCGGATTCACCGGAAGTAGATAACGAAGTACTGGTTGATGCTTCACAATATTTTGTAAGAGTAGGTGATTTTGCTGAAATTAAAATAACATCAGCTGCTGAATTTGATTTATACGGAATTCCCGCATAATTTCACAACCTTTATTTTCATTGCATGCAAAAGACAACAATTCCGTATTCGCAAACAGGATATTTCAGCAAACTTATTTTAGATTATTTAGAAGAGGATGATTTTCTAAAACCATTTTATCACTGCTCTCCAAATATTCAATCTTTTGAAAAAGCAATAGCAGAAAAAAGTACAGAAAATATTGACAGGACAAAATTATCTGAAACAATTCTGAAACAATATGCAGGCATTGAATTAAATGATACAGTTAAAAATAATATCAGTTTATTTCAGCAGAAAAATACATTTTGTATTGTTACAGCACATCAGTTAAATATTTTTACAGGACCACTCTATGTTATTTATAAAATTATCAGTACTATAAATACATGTAAAATATTAAAAGAAAAATATCCTGCATATGATTTTGTTCCTGTTTATTGGCTGGGAAGTGAGGATCATGATTTTGCCGAGATCAATCATTTCAATTTGTTTGGCAAAACGTTTACATGGGATATTGAAGCCAAAGGCGCTACCGGAAAATTAAATCCCGCCTCAATTCTATCAGTTCTTGATGCGTTGAAACCTGTTCTCGGAGAGTCAGAAAATGCAAAAATAATTTATAACATATTCCATAGCGCATACACATATTCATCATCACTTACAGAAGCAACAAAAAAATATTTAAACGCTTTATTCGGTAAATACGGATTGGTAATAGTTGATGGAGATGACACTTACTTTAAAACTCAGTGTATTGATATAATAAGTGATGAAATATTCAATCAATCTTCTTTAACTGTAGTACAAAAAATAAATGCCCTTCTATCTGTAAAATATCAGGTGCAGGCAAATCCACGGGAAATAAATTTATTTTATTTGAATGAAAATATCAGGGAACGAGTTGTTTTTGATTCCGAAAAAAAAATATATGCAGTACTGAATACAAATATTCAATTTTCAAAAGAAGAAATA
>JACMJP010000420.1 GCA_014380545.1 Chitinophagales bacterium
ATTTAAGACCGTTATACGATGCATTAGATGATATGATACCGATTGAGAAATTAAATCTGTATATGCAAAACCGTGTAATTGAAATTGCTCCGCTTGCATTTATGCGGGGAAGAACTTTAGATAATGCATTTATAATTTTAGATGAAGCACAAAATGCAACAGATGCACAAATAAAAATGTTTTTAACAAGAATAGGTCCGAGTGCTAAATGTATCATTACCGGAGACCTTACACAAATTGACTTGCCGAGAAATCAAACTTCAGGATTATTTACTTCTTTGCGTATATTAAAAGATGTTGACGGAATAGGTACGGTGTTCTTAAATGAAAATGATGTTGTAAGACATAAGTTAGTGAAACAAATAATTAAAGCCTACGATAAAGAAAGGTCAAGGTTGGAAGATTCGAAAGGAAATGAATAATGAACTACAGAACAAATATTATGTGTTTCATAAATAAAACCCTCATTCCTTTATAAATAATTTTCAGGCAACAAACCGTAATCTTTCCATTCAGCAACAGGTAATTCCAGTTCAATTATTTTTCCGTGAGCAATATCTAAAACCCACCCGTGTAATTGCGGGTAATTATTTTGTTTAAATGCCTCATGCATAATGGAAGTTTTGCATAATTGCCGTAATTGGCGAATTACATTTAATTCACTCAACCGGTTTATCCTGTCGTTTATATTTTCTATCGCATCTAATTCTTTCTTATATTCCATTGCAATGTCCCGCACATTCATTGTCCAGTTTTCCACTAAATTCAAATCCGTTCCGTTATATGCTGCTTGTATTCCTCCGCAATCATAATGTCCGCAAATAATAACATGTTTTACTTTTAATGTTTTAATTGCAAATTCCAGCACCGTTAATAAATTCATGTCATTTAAAAAAACCTGGTTTGCTACATTGCGGTGAATGAATATTTGACCCGGGTTTGCTCCTGTGAAAACATCTATTGGCAGTCGGCTATCGCTGCAGCCAATGTAGAGGAAAGGAGGATTCTGCCCTTTAGATAACAATTTAAAATAATCAGGGTCAGCAGATAATTTTTCCTCCACCCACTTTGTATTGTTCAGGAGCAGTTGTTTATATTCATTATCATGTTCATGCATGCTGCAAATTTGCGTTGAAAGTGAGGAATAATAAAAATTATTTTTTAAAGAGTGATCGTTTCACTCTTTCCATTTCCTTTTTTATAGCTTTTGATTGTTCATCTGGTCTTTTATGTAATTGATGTAAAACGAGATCATAATTATGCGCATCCCTGTTTTGTGAAAGCTTTTCCTTTGCGTCAATTTTATCAATGGTTATTTCAAAAGCCACCAAAGCTTTTAAATGGCTAACCATAAATTTTTCATCAAGTGTATCCATCCTGAATGGTTTCTCCGAATCCTTTTCATATCGTTTAACCAATCTCTGTAAAACACCAACCGCCCCCTCATTATCCAGAATTTTTACTTTCCCATATACATGCACTGCTATATAATTCCAGGTGGGAACGTTCACATGATCATACCAGCTTGATG
>JACMJP010000421.1 GCA_014380545.1 Chitinophagales bacterium
CTTTCAGAATTATTTACACAAGAGCTCACCTTTAATAAAACCTTCGTAAAAAATTGGAATAAATCAACTGTTCAATTTGCGGGATATTTGAATAATACATTAATAGACATTTGTATTTCTTTTACTATGATAATTTCAAATGGCATGATAATGGTTTCCCCGGCAGAAAAAAAGGAGGTAATATGAAAAATTCACTACCCAAAATTATTTGTGCTTTAATTATGAATGCGCAATCTTTATTTGCCTATGCTTCTGGCACAGATTATAAAGACTTTTCGTCTCTTGAAATTAAATCGTATGGTGCTGGATATTTTACAGTTTCAATAGACAGACAATATTTTCAGAACCCTGTGAAGAATTTTTTACTTTCCAATATAGAACCCGGAGATCATAAAATTGAAATATTTACTGAAAGAGCTGTGCATCATGGTTATTATACTTCAACGCAGCAGGTGAAATTATTTTCCGGTATTATTTATCTTAAACCCGCTTCACTTATTCAGGGGATTATTGATGAGCATGGCAGATTTTATATTGACGATATTGATCCTCTGACACATTACGAATATTATCATGATGAATATTATCAGCCTGATTATCACCAGCAACCTGTTTATGCAAAACCTTATGCAATGAATGACAGGGCCTTTCTGCAGTTAGTAAATGTGCTGGAAGACCAGTGGTTTGATGATACAAGATTAGATGTTGCAATACAGGCTTTACAAAATAGCTGGCTTACATCGGCCCAGGTAAAAGAAATATTACAATTGTTTTGGTTTGAAGATTCAAAATTATCTTTTGCAAAAGCGGCATATAAAAAAGTTGTTGATCCGCAGAGTTATTTTGTTATATATAAAGAATTTTGGTTTAGCAGCAGTGTGGATGATTTGAACGATTATATTTCATCGTACCGGTAAAAATAAATTGACTTGTAATTTTTAAAGCCTTCGACATAAGCGAAGGTTTTTTTATTCTGGTTTAACCGGACAGATGGTTGATAATAAAACTTGCGCCTGTTTAAATTCATTTATCTTTATGAAAAATTGTATGCAGCGCATTTTTTCCATTTGTCTTTTATTTTTTTTACTCCAATTCGTTTCAGCAACTAATTATTATGTTTCTACATACGGTGATAATTTAAATACAGGCACCTCAACTGCATCATCATGGAAGGAGATTCAATTTGCATTGGACAATGCAGCACCCGGGGACACAATATTTATACTGGAAGGGATATATTATGAAAAAACAGAATGGAGCGTTCCGGGCGAAAGCGGTAACTATATTACACTCATGAATTATGCAGATGATTCTGTTATTATTGATGGAACCGATGTGGGAAATGGTCAGGCCCTGATGTATTTGGAGAATATGAATTATATACGCATTGAAGGTTTGCGATTTACAAATCACAATGGTAATTATCAGCCTGTAATAAATTGTTATGGTGCCAATAGCCACATTGAAATCCGTAATTGTGAATTTTATAATACAATGTGTAATGATAGCTATACAATTTTAATGGAGGGCAGCGGGGATGATTTTATTATCGATAATAATTATTTACATGACATTGAAGGTGATAATGCTGTAGGGATATTGTTTGTTGGATCAGATATTTTAATACCATTTTCAAATATTATCATTCGAAATAATACTTTGGAAAATATTGACCCGGCACCAAGTGAAGGAATTGCAGTAAATGGAAATGTTGATGGCTTTGAAATAAGCAATAACTATTTATCTAACATTAATAATATTGGAATTGTGATGATAGGTGGAGAAGACTGGGTAAATACAAACGATGCAGTGAATTTTGCAAGAAATGGTATTTGCAAATGGAATACTGTTAAACATGCAAATTCAATATATGGTGGAGGATATGCTGCCGGAGTTTACGTAGACGGCGGCAAAAATATTATTGTAGAAAATAATACAGTAACAGGAAGTGATGTCGGTTTGGAAATAGGGTGTGAGAATGCAGGATTTATTACAGAAAATATAACAGTAAGAAATAATGTTTTATATAAAAATGAAAAAGCAGGATTGGGTTTTGGCGGATATGATTATCCTTCTACAGGAAATGTGATCAATTGTTCATTTACGGGAAATACGGTTTTTGATAATGATAGTTTGCTTACAGGTTTTGGACAATTATGGATACAACATGCTGAAAATTGTGTTGTGAAGAATAATATCTTTTATGCAAAAAAATCCGCCACTGTTTTAAATGCTTATGACTGGAATATTTCTGAACTAGGTAACCTGCTTGATTATAATTTGTATTATTCAGTAAGTGATGCTGAGTTTTATTTTGATGGCGATCTTATATCAGGAATTGATAATTATAAAACCATAAGCGGGCAGGATGAACATTCTTTATTTGCTGACCCTGAATTTGTAAACGAAGATGAATTTGATTTTCATATAAATATGTTTTCTCTTGCTGTTAATGCCGGAGATACTACATATAGCCCGGCGATTGATGAGGTTGATATGGACTGGGAAGAAAGAATTAGCGGATATTATATTGATATTGGTGCAGATGAATACCCTATTGAACCTACTGAGATATTTTCAATTGATACCAAAGTCATAAATTTTTATCCAAACCCGGTAATTGATATCCTGTCAATCGAAAAGCCGGATGACTCACCCGCAACCATAACAGTTAAAACGATGGCTGGAGCTTCTATGTTTCAGAGAGATATTAATGAAAAAACAACACAGCTTGACTTATCAGCATTGCCTCCATCTGTTTATTTACTAACTGTATTAAAAAGTGATAGTAAGGAATTTATCAGGGTTATTAAATTATAATATGTTTTATATCACAAAAACAATCTCATTATATTTACCCCGTTATAAGTCTATCATGAGAAAAAGAGCTATTATTTGTTGCATTGCAATTATCTGCTTGTTGGCGATTTCATGTTCAACGCAAAAAATGTCATTTAATGAAGGGGCATTGTTAGGTAAAGAAACAATTTATACTTATCAAACGGAGAAAAATGAAATTTCAGTAGTAGAAGATTATGCATTAATATCTGTTAATAATCCTGCCGAAATAAAACAGCCTTCCAAAGGGAAAAATATTTTTGATAAAGATATTCTGCATATTAATAAATCAATGCAAATGCATTACGAAATTGATTCCGCTGAAGAAGACTCAATAGAAGAACCAAAATTACATCCGCTTATTCCGTCAGGTGCGGGATTATTTGCAATTGGTGTTGCAGCAACAGCTGTTTCAGTTTTAAGCGGCGGACTTTCAATTTTTATTGGAATAGGCGCTATGATAGCCGGAATTTTATTAACCAACTTCGGATATAAAAAAGTGAAAGAAGATCCTAAAAAATGGAAAGGTGAAAAACTTGCCCTCGCAGTTTATTATACATTAATACCTGTGGGCCTGCTTTTAATGTTCTATCCTTTGTATTTGTTATTTCTTATTTAAGTGTTGAAATTTTTAACAGAAATAAATTTAGCGTCTTATTTGCTTAAACATTTATTTATTAACCATTCCTTTATCAGCAATCAGTATTTTACCTTTTGCTTCATCAATCTGCTTCCGCAGTTTGCGGAAAAATTTTATTCTTGATTTTTCAGAAACACCACTAATTAAATTAGATTTACTTAAGATCCGGCTTAACCATTCCTCAGTTTCTGTACAATATGCTTCCTCTGTACAAATGAGCATATTAAATGTCTGGTGGCTGATAAAAGTTGTCCTTTTGCCATCTGCATACGTAACCACTGTATTGTTGCCTAATAAAATATCACTTTGATATAATTGATAAGCACCATGTTGTTGTGTTTCTTTGTGGCCAATAAGCTTTGTGCTTTTTTCAGCCATATGTTCAATGTCATTTAATAATAATTGCAATGTGTCAAGAATTTCAATGGCATCATCCGTGGTATTAAAATAACCGCTTTCCCAGTAAAAATCTATTTGCTGCAGGGTAGTATCCAGCACATTATAGCTCCATATTTCATTGCTCGGAATTTGCAGATATCCCTCATGAATTTTTTTTGCTATCAATAATAATTCTTTGTCAATATCACTTTTTTGAAACCCGCTTTTAAAATCTTCAACACCTAATATTACTTTCATCCAAAAATGGAATTTAAAAATGCACAGCGGATCATAACCATAATGCTGAAATAGCGGAGTGTCAATAGCAGCATAAACTATTTTTTTTTCATCAGCAGACAAAATGCCTTCAATTGTTTTTAATTGAAGAGAAAGATATTTTTTAAAAGTTGCCGAATTATTATCGGGAGCAACATACCTGAATGTAGCAAGCCCTCTCACACTATCCACAAATAAACTAATGGGCAATTTATAATGATTACACAATGTAATTGCTTCATCAATGCTCATTGCAGTATCTCCACGAAGCCTTCTGTAAGCGCTGTCCTGGCTCACCTGCAAAATATCAGCTATGGCTTCAGGCAAAGCAGTATCTTCCGGAAGTAATTGTTTTAACACCCTGAAAAAACTTAATTGAAAGGGGTTTTGCATGGCAGTTTCATTTGTATGCTGCATGAAAGGTAATACTTATTTTTATAAACATTCTGAATGGCACTATGATAGCAGGTGGTTTAAATTATACCTACATTTGTAATAACACAAAAATGAAAAATATGCAAAGGGTAATTATTTGTTTTTTTATCATCTCCTTTTTATTCATCTACACACAACAAATTAATGCACAATGTTCATGGGTAATGGGCAGCAGTGAAACAGCAGATTACAGTGCAGATTCATGGTCTCTAACTTATGATGATGAAGATAATTATTATGTAGCCGGGGCATTCAGGGAAGAATTTACCGCAAGCGGCATTTCTTTTAATGCACCTGAAAGAGGACAGGGTTATTTTGTTGCAAAATATAATACGGAGGGCGAAATTATTTGGGGAAAAGTAATTGAGGCATTTGCAGAAAGTATTTCTTTTCTGCCAAAAATTGAGCGCATTGATGATCGTTTATTTATAGCAGGTGCTGCAAGCAATGATATTATTGTAGATGGCGTTAATTATGGCGATGCTGACCTTTATAATATTTTTTTAATCGGGATGGATACCGTTGGTAATTTTGAATTTGTGCATACATTTCCTGATTCTGCATCTGCGGCTTTTCCATATGTTGCCGGAATAACGAGGGATAATCAGAATAAAATTTATATAACTGGAAGATTTTCCGGATATCTTAATTGGGGGCCAGTAACAGCTACATCATCAAGTCATACAACCTATGTGGCAAAATTTAATAGCAATGGTAATTTTATTGATTATGATAAAACATCAAGTCCGGGTGCTGCAACATCAAGGGGTTGGGCTATTACAGCTGATTCAGATAACAATGTAATATTTGGCGGTTTTTTTCAAAATACATTAAGCTTCAACACTTGCTTTCAGGAGCTAACAGAAATATCAGCAGGCACAAGTCCTTATATTGTAAAAATGGATAGTACATTTAATTGTTTGTGGATGATAGTGGGTGATAAAGAACAGGAGTTTAGTCCTGTATATGGAATTACAACAGACGCTGAAAATAATATTTATGCATGTGGAAATTTTAAAGACACAATTTCATTTAACGGAACAATATTAACAGATAATGAGGGTACTTTTTTTCTGCTAAAATTAAATAGTGATGGTAATGTGATCTGGGCAAAAAACTTTGGTAATGCTAATACAACAGGGCAGGCAGCATCAAGCGTAAATATTGATTCTGCGGGAAATATCTGGGTTACAGGCTGGCAATTAGTAAATTCAAATTATGGAGCTGTTACCTTAAATGGTGAAGGTGTTTTTGCAGTTAAATTAGATTCTTCAGGAAATGTTCTGGAAGGAATTAAAGGCGAAGGTTTGGCAACGAGTTATGCATCTGAAATTGATAATGAAGGAAATTTAATTATTTCAGGTGCTGCTGAGGGAGAGGTAATTAGTTTTGATGATGCTGAGGGATATGAATATTCATCAGGTTCTTCAAAAGGTTTTTTTATTTTGCGGTATTACCTGGATTCAGATTCATGCATTGATGATAGTATTCCGGATGCAATTAATGAAATTAAAATAATAAATGATTTGGTTATTTCACCCAATCCCTCAAATGGGGATTTTTCTATTATTTATGAAAGCAATACTACTGAAGAAGCTGATATACTGATTTATGATGTTGCAGGGAAACAAATTCAATCAGCAATAACGCATATATATTCAGGGGAAAATAATATCCCAATTCATATTGAACCAGCACCGGGCTATTACACAGTTAAGATGCGAACACAAAAACAATTATATGTGAGCCGTGTGTTGATAGAATAAAATTTCTGTTTTTCACAATATTTTATTTTATACATTTGCTGCGCATTATCGGTTGATCAGAATATTATAATGTTCTGGTCTTAAAAGGGAATCCGGTGGAAAACCGGAGCAGTCCCCACTGCTGTAATCCTTATAAGTATTTGCAACATTCTTTAGCCACTGTTTAAAATTGATAACGGGAAGGCGTTGCAAAAAGGAGAGCCAGAAGACCTGCCAATATTTGCATAAGTCAAAAACTTTTGGGGCAAAGGTTTCTGCTGCGGATAATATATGCATGTATTATTCTCATTTATTTATTAGCCCTCATTTTTTAACTTTTTAAAACAAAAGACTATGAGGAATTTTTTTTACACATTCATTGCAACAATTTTTGCAACATCACTCTTCGCACAAACTTATGTTGAAAGAGTTTTTATTTTAAACGAAGGTTATTATGATTATTTTTCAGGGGACATTTTAACACCTGTATCTCTCGGTGCTTATGATCCTGAAACAGAAATTTACACTGTATTGGATGAAATTGAGAATGCAAGATTTGCA
>JACMJP010000422.1 GCA_014380545.1 Chitinophagales bacterium
AAAAATTTATCCTGAACTGGAAACAATAAAAAAGGAAGTATTATTTGTGCATTATGATATGGTGCAGGCGCAGGTAGTGTTCCTCTCGAAAGATAAATTGTTTGATAAAACTTTAATGCCAGAAGCAAGGGCTTTTGGCGAATATTTCGGCAGCGGTCTGTCAAGCATAGTTTTCCAGGAAATTCGGGAGACAAAAGCATTAGCATACAGTGCCTTTGCTGGTTTTTCAACCCCGGCAAATACAGATGAAGCACACTATATACGGGCTGCTGTTTACACCCAGGCGGATAAAATGCAACAGGCAATTGAAGCGATGATGGAAATTATGAATACTATGCCCAAAGCAGAAGAACAATTTAATCAAAGCCGCATGGCAGTGATGAAACAAATTGAATCTGAAAGAATAACAAAAAGCGGTGTGTTCTGGAATTATGAAAGTGCAAAACGCAGAGGCCTTGATTATGATATAAGAAAAGATATTTATGCAGAAATGCAAACTATGACGATTGATGATATGCAGGCTTTCTTTGATGATTATATTGCAAACAGAAAATATACAATCCTTGTACTCGGTGACAGAACCAAGTTAGATATCAATTATTTAAAAACACTTGGTGAATACAAAGAGTTGAGTTTGGAGGAAATTTTCGGGTATTAATTTTTATATAAGAATAAAGTTATTTATTGAGCCCCGGTTTATCGGGGCTTTTAGTTTTTGATTGAATAAACATTCTTGTTCCTGAAACCTGATCGTGCCAGCTTACTGGTCTTGCACCATTAAAAGAAATTATCTCTACCCAGAATAATCTTACAACAGATCTGATAAAACTTCTGAAAAAACTCGGCTTTTTTAATTTATTAGTAAGGGGAATTGTTCCTGTAATTCTCTGCCCCACAGTTTGACCTGTAAAGAATTCCATGCAGAAATAATATAAAAAATATATAAGAAAACACCCAAAAAGGACATACTTTTGACCATGAATAAAATATAATAAATAAGGCCAACTTAAAAGAAGACCTATAATAAATGTGTCAATAATAAAATTGATCAGCCTTTTATACCATTGAGCGATTGTTTTATTATCTGTCATTATTTTATTTTTTCTCCCCCACTTTCTGCAGCAACCAATTTATATCAGCCACTACTTTTGTTTCTTCAATTTTATGTTGGAGTTCTTCCAATTTTGTTTTATCTCTTTTGTTGATTCTTGAAAGTTTGTCGGTAAATTTTAAAAAATTATTATAAGTAGTTTTAAAATTTTCGCTCAGTGTTTTATTTCTTCTTAAAAAAACCTTAAATGCTTCAAGAGCACTTTGCATTGGAACCCATTCATTGAGTTCGTAATAAATTTTTATTTGCATGGTGCGGCTGCTGAGTCCGTAAAAAATATCAGTGAACTCTACCTGGTTTAATAAGCGTAATGCTTCGCCGAATTTATCCTGAAAAAATAATAAACATGCGTAGTTGTAATTATGCGCATTATCCCTGAATTTAGGGTTTATCTTTTTCGACAATGTTTTTATAAAATTATCTGTCCACTCTACGTCACCAACCCGCAATGCTACCCACACAATATTTTTAAATGCCCAGGGCGACAAAAATCCATCTACTAATAAAAGCTCTCTTTTAATACATATTTTATATAACTCAAATAATTCTTTTGAATAATCCGTTTCACCGGCATTTATTTTCCTGATACAATAATTTTGCGCATAAGCATACATGTCCCTTGCCTCGTCAGCAGGAAATTTGAAAGAGTGTTCATCTAATAATTCTGTGAGTTTCCTGAAATATTCAGCATTATCATTTTCAAGAAAGGTCATCAATATTTGGTAATAAATTGTAATGGAAGGATAATCATCATAAGTACTGTCATGCAGGTGTTGCGTAATTTCCTTTAATAATCGGAGTGTATAATCAGTTTGAATGAGTTTCTGCCTGTTAATGAGTTCGCAACTATATTTTAATTTGGTAGCCAGATAAAAGAGATCCAGATGATCTGCTGCTTTTTGTAAACTTTCATCATAGGCTCTTTTTTTCTGTCTGTCGAAATACGAATTAATTTCCGTTTCCAGTAAATATTCTTTGTAAAAAAAATCTGCATTCCTGTATGGATATTTTTTCAAATTATCTTTTGCTTCTCTTAGAGTCTGGTCAAAAAATTTATCTGTTTCCCATTTGTTAAAGGTTGAAAGCAAATGACAATATCCTTCTAAGTCTTCTGTAAAAAAATTATTGTATTTAATAAATCCCTCAATATGTTCTACGATATCACTCATGATATAACCGATCTTTTTTTCATTCAATTGTAAACCCGAAATTCCTTTACTAAGCAATTTTTCTTTCTCCAAATTTTTTGTTTCAAAATCGGGGGCATATTTCTTTATATGATTAAAAAATAAAAGCAATTGTTCATCTTTATTAAAGAAGGGAGAAGCAAGATATTCGCTGAATCTTGTGAGTTCTTTGGTGCTGAAATGTTGCAGTAATTCAATCAGTTTGCTTTTTTGCATATTGGTCCTGTAATATTTATGTAATCAACTGCTACCTGAAAGACCGAAAGGTAATAGATAAAACTCGGAAAGTGGAAGAGTGAGGAGCAGGATTAGACCTCGTTAACAGAATTTAATTCATTGAAAACCATAATTATAGTATACCTTCATCACCTTTTATCGGTAAAATTCGAAACAAAAAAGTATCGGAAACCTCTGGAAGTGGTGATAAAGTGTATTTTTTCCTGCTTTCCAGCTGACGTTTCTTTACATTGTAAATCTCTATAAAATTGAAGATGATGAGTTTTATACCCAAACAAAAACAAATTATGAAACCTGTTGCAGTTGTAGTAGGCATTTTATTGTGCATACATGTTGTTGCGCAGCCAATTGCATTTCCTGATACAATTGGTGTTTGCAATAATGATAGTGTGCATATTCAGGTATTGAGTAATGACGAGGGCACAGGATTATTGCTCGACGATATTTTAGTTGAGGGCGAATATGGAAATGCAAATGAAGAAGATGAAACTTTTATCAGATATAAACCCGATGAAGATTTTACTGGAATTGATGTTTTAATTTATTCAGTAGAAGACGATGATGAATTATTTGATATAGCCAGTGTAACGATTTATGTTATGGATTCATTATCCTGTGTGTGGCCGGGTGATGCAAATGATGATAACATTGCAAATAACATAGATATTTTAAATATCGGTTTATATTATGGAAACGAAGGACCTGAACGATTTGAAACAGATCCTGAATGGGATGGAGATTATAGTGATGACTGGAACGATGAAATAACACTCGAATTATTAAGCTCACCAAAACATGCAGATTGCAATGGCGATGGTTTTGTTAATGCAAACGATACGTTACCTATTTTATTAAATTATGGAGAAGCACATTTAAAAGGAACAGATATTTCCGGCGGTGCTGATGATCCTCCTTTATTTATTGATTTTTTTACTGATACAATTTATGCAGGTTCAAGTGTAGTACTTCCCTTAATTCTCGGAACGATTGATATTCCTGCAACAAATGTATACGGGCTTGCTTTCACAATTAGTGGGGGCGATGGTATAATTGTTCCGGGCAGTCTCCGGGTTACATTTAATTCCGGTTGGATGGGTGAATACGGTGCCGAGCTTATTTCTTTGAATTATTACGATAGTACATCGGCAGATTATGATGTTGGAGTTTCAAGAATTAACCATATTTCATCTACTGGGTATGGTGCAATTGGTGCTGTTGAATTTGTAATGGAAGATGATCTTGCGGGAAAATCCAATGATCTTTCTGTGCAATTAGATCTTTGTATCAATACAGTTACATCTGTAAATGATTTCGGTCAAATACTGAATGTGCAGGCGTTATGCGATTCAGTAATTGTATATCAAACTTCAACTGCAATTACTCCTTCTGAAAATAATTTTTGTAAAATTTATCCGAATCCCGCAACTGAATATTGCACGATTTATATCCCTCAAAATATTACCGGGAATATTTCTGTAAAAAATTTAGCCGGTCTGGAAATTCATGCATTTGAAATACATAATAAAAACCTAATTAACATTAATACAAATAATTATCCTTCGGGAACCTATATCCTGGAAATACAAAACGGGACAATGGTAC
>JACMJP010000423.1 GCA_014380545.1 Chitinophagales bacterium
GCAAACATAAATTCCAAGATCGCCATATTGAATTTCAAAACTTGCAGCAACAGGTTTTCTGGAAGTGTATTGCCAAATTTCCATTCCGCCACCACCGTTCATATTAATTGCAAGAATTGCATGGCGTTTATGCGGCATGCCCCCGGTATAGGGCAACATGAGATTGGCTTCTGCAGCTTCTTCAAATATTTTAACATCCATTCCAAATTTTGTTCTGTACCATCTCCATGCTTCATGCACGAATGGATTTCCGATTCCTATTTGTTGTATGCCGCTTATTATTGGTTTCATTTTTTTATTTGCGCAAAATTAATAAATGCAGTCAGTTATAGGTTTGAATTATACATGCAAAAACTATTTGTTGGGATTTCTGTTCGCTGCCATTCTATAATATACAGATGGAATAAATTTCCTGATCAAATGTAAAATCCTTTCTTCCCTTGCAATAATAATTTCTTTTTTATTTCTTTTTATTGAAGATATGATTTTTTTCGCACAGGTTTCTACAGGTATGCCGTTTAATTGCCCTTCATCCATTTTATTATAAGCAGTACCATCTTTCGTGATTGCATTCAGTGAAATATTTGTTTTTATTCTTCCGGGTGATACAATTAAAACCGTTATATTATCTTTTTGGATCTCTGAACGCAAAGACTCATAAAATCCCTGCAGTGCAAATTTACTTGCAGCGTATGCAGTTCTTTGTTTCCATCCGAATTTTCCGCTCATACTGCTGATAACAACAATTTTACCTCCGTTGTTTTTTTGCATAACAGGGAGAACATGTTTTGTTAATGCAATATTTCCGAAATAGTTTACTTCCATAATTTTTCTGTCAATTTCGAGTGGAGTATTTATTGCATCAGAACGCTGGCTAATGCCGCCGTTATTTATTAAAATATCTATAGTGCCAAACAGCGCAAGTGCCTTCTCGGAAATATTTTTCAATGAAGCTGTATCAGAAAGATCAAGCGGCAATATTTCTATTTTGTCAGTGAATTGAAGGCAATCTTTTTTTGTTTGTTCCAAAGCTTCAATACTTCTTGCTGAAAGAATTAACCATGATTTTCCTTTAGCAAATTGTAATGCAAGTTCTTTTCCAATTCCTGATGAAGCACCGGTTACCCAAATTACTTTGTTCTGAAACATATATAAGACGAATATAATTGAATTAAATAATTTGTTTCTTCATTATGAAATCATGCTGCACATCATCACCCAAAACAAATTCTGTTGTCCCAATGATCTCAAATCCGCAGTGCTGATAAAATGCAATTGCATTTTTATTTTCCTGCCATACTCCCAGCCAGATAGCAGTATGCATATTTTCAACAGCGTAGTTTATGCATGTATCCATTAATAACTTTCCTATTTTCTTTCCCTTAAATTTTTCTGCAACATATATCCGGCTTATTTCAATTGTATTTTCAATTTGCAATTGTGGTGTTGTTCTGTTTGTATCCAGCAAACAATAACCTGCAATTTCTTCGTCGTAATAAGCTAAAAAATATTGAAACTTTGTATCCAGTATTTCTTTCAACATGATATCAACAGTAAAGTGATCCTGGATATAAGCATCCATGTTTTCTTTGGTGTTGAATTGAGCGTAAGTTCCCCTGAAGGTCAGTGCCGCTAATTCTGACAAAAGATTTACATCTTCTGCTTTAGCTTTTCTTATTGTGATATGTGCCTGATCCTGCTGCATAAATTCTTTTCTATGGCTGTAACATTTTTTAAAGGTTATTCGTTATACCGTTAAATTTTCTTAATTGATCAAATTTTTGTTTAAAAATACACTAACTTCACGATGCCTTTGAGGTATTGCACAAAAACCACAAATATGAAAAGCTTATCCGTTACTCTACTTATCCTTGTGAGCTTCACTTGCGGTTATGTTTTTGGGTGTGAGAACAACCCTATTCTTGCCATTGCACAACAAACAGTGCAGGAAGTTGTACCCGGACCGTACATGCAAAATCCTGATGAAGTTCAAATCTCTTATGCAGATGAGCTAAAAGATGAAAGAACTGTAACAGTAGTTTTTACCTTGGATGATAATAATAAAATTCATGTTTTACACATCAGTGGCGGGTATAATTTAGTTACCCAATACATAAAAACTTCGCTGGAAGGAAAAGAAATACATTCAGATAGCACAATCCCGGGAATAAACTATGTAATGACAATAAAGTTACCGGCAAGTGTTTAAAGTTTCTTAAAAATAACTTGAACCCTCGGATTTGTTCGGGGGTTTTTTATTTTTACCCCATATTAGTCATCCAATGAATGGTTGATAGTGGAATTATAAGATGATTATTGTATGCACAGTTCAGTGTATCATTAGTTGACTAAATGTAAATTTATATACATGCGTAAATTATTTTTCTTTCTGAGTATCGTAATATATTCTAATGTATTCTCTCAACAGGTAGAATGGAATTCATCACGAATTTTATTAGAGATACAAAAACTCAACACAACCGGAAGTGTATTATACATAGCGGCGCATCCTGATGATGAGAACACAAGAATGATCGCTTACATGGCGAATGAAAAAAAAGTGCGTACAGGATATTTATCATTAACAAGAGGTGACGGAGGGCAAAATTTAATTGGCGAAGAACAGGGTGCATATTTAGGTGTGATAAGAACACAGGAATTATTGGCAGCAAGAAAAGTGGATGGAGGTGAACAGTTTTTTACAAGAGCAGTTGATTTTGGATATAGCAAAAGTGCTGAAGAAACTTTTACAAAATGGGATCATGATAGTTTATTGAGTGATGTTGTTTGGGTAATAAGAAATTTCAGACCTGATATAATTATAACAAGATTTCCTCCTGATGAAAGAGCAGGGCATGGACAGCATACAGTGAGTGCAATAATTGCCGAAGAGGCATTTGATGCAGCAGCAGATCCAACAAAATTTCCTGAGCAATTGAAGTATGTTTCAGTATGGCAAACGCAAAGGTTATTCTGGAATAATTCATTGCGCTGGGATGAAACTTTGCCGGATAAAATTAAGAATGGAGATAAAAATATTGTTTCATTTGATGTAGGCGGATATAATACATTGCTTGGAAAAAGTTACGGAGAAATAGCGGCTGAAAGCAGAACAAATCATAAAAGCCAGGGTTTTGGCAGCACACCAACAAGAGGAGAACAGATTGAATATTTGTATTTAAAAAAGGGAACTCAATGTGTTGATATTTTTGATGGCATTTACACAACCTGGGAACGATACAGACAGGGCAGTGAAATAAAAACTACGATGGATAACATAATTGAAAATTATAATGCACTTGCCCCTGAAAAATCTGTAGATGACTTATTAAAAGTATATGACTTACTGGAAAAAATGCCATCAGACAAATTGATTGAATTTAAAAAACAGCAATTGCAAAATATTCTTGTAGCATGTTTAGGGCTGTGGTTAGAGCCGGTGGCGGAGAAAGATATGGTTGCAAATGGCGACACATTGAAAGTATTTAGTACAATGTTGTCAAGAGCTGATTTTCCTGTTACAATTGAATCATATTCTTATTTAGATAAAACTGTTGCATTAAATAAAACTTTAATTTCAGAAAAAAATCAAAATGATACAATTCAATTAATTGTACCGGATTATCTTTCATCATCTCCTTATTGGTTAAATGGTGAATATGAAGGTTTATTTAATGTCCCCAATCAATTGATGGTTGGAAAGGCGGAAAATAACCCTGCTATTTCTTTTGCTTATACAATTATAATCGGAAATAAATCTTTTAGTATAAAAAGGGGTGTAGTTTATAAAGAGACGGATGCAGTGAAGGGAGAGATTTATAAACCATTGATAATCGTTCCCCAAATACTTGTAAACTTAGAAAGAAAATTATCAGTCTCAACAACTAAATCGCCTTTCCATATTCAATTTGATACAAAAGTGATGAAAAGAAATGTCAAAGGTGAAGTGGGCAGTAGTTTGAATTTTGACCGTTCCACAGGTGAAGGTGATTGGTCGTTTAGCAAACTCATTGACTCTAAAAAAGAAGGTATTGTATTTACTGTTGATACAACAATCATATCAACCTCTGAAAAGATTAACGAAGATCTTTCAATATATATTACCTACTATCCGGACTATTGGATTGAGGGCAACATTTGCGGTTATATAAACTATAGTTGGAGTTCGAACAATATTCAATACGATCACATCCCCCGTCAAATCATTTTAGAACCCGCAACAATTAAATTAGTAAAAGTCGATACAAAAATCCCCTCGAAAAAAATTGCTTACATTGAAGGCGCAGGAGATAAAGTGGACGAAAGTTTGCAACAACTTGGTTTAAACATCACAACAATAAAACCTGAACAAATTACTGCAGAAGGATTAAAAAAATATGAAGTAATAATTATTGGTGTACGGGCATATAACACTTCAAAAGTATTAGCAGATAATCAGCAACTCATCATGGATTATGTAAAAAATGGTGGGTTGGTAATTACTCAATATTCAACCAACTGGGATATTTATAAAGAAGATATTGGCCCATATAAATTTAAAATAGGGAGAGGAAGAGTGACAGATGAAAATTCACCGGTTGAATTCTTATTGCCTGATCATCCTGTACTAAATTATCCGAATAAAATAACACAGGAAGATTTTAAAGGCTGGATACAGGAACGGGGAATTTATTTTGCAACAGACCTTGGTCCGGAGTATAAAGCACCTCTTGCATTTACAGATCCAAATGAAGAACCGCAAAACGGAAGTTTAATTATAGCAGATTACGGGGAGGGAGCATTCATTTATACAGGGATTGCATTTTTCAGAGAATTACCGGCCGGTGTACCCGGAGCATACCGTTTATTTGTGAATATGATAGAATATAAAAAATAATATATCCTGCATAGTACGCAGATTTTCGCTGATTCATTTATCTGCGTTTATCAGCGGAATCTGCGGGAAAAAAATATGAATACAGAAAAAAAATATTGGCTCAACTTGTATATCATTGTAATTGCAGTTTTAATATTACAAATCATTATTTACTCCCTACTCACCACGCACTATTCACCATGAACATTATAGACTGGATAATAATGTTCGGCACAATAATTTTTATTGCTGTGTATGGTATTTATAAAACCCGGCGCAACCAAAATATTGATGCTTATTTAAAAGGAAACAATGAAAATAAATGGTGGGTAGTGTGTTTAAGTGTAATGGCAACACAGGCAAGTGCAATTACTTTTCTTTCAACACCCGGGCAGGCGTATGATGATGGCATGCGATTTCTGCAATTTTATCTTGGTTTACCAATTGCCATGATCATTATTTGTGTGTTTTTTATTCCCATGTTTTATAAATTAAAAGTTTATACAGCTTATGAATTTTTGGAGAACAGGTTTGATGTTAAAACAAGAACACTTACCGCATTTTTATTTCTTGTTCAAAGAGCATTTTCTACAGGGCTTACAATTTATGCACCTGCTATTATTTTATCGCAACTGCTAAACTGGAATTTAAATTTTACGGTAATATTTATAGGCGGAATTGTAACAATGTATATATTGAGCGGTGGTTCAAAAGCAATTTCTGTTACACATAAGCAGCAAATGCTGGTTATTTATCTCGGGATGTTCATTGCGTTTGGATATTTAATTTATTATTTAAGTGAGCATGTGAATTTCAGAGAAACTTTGGAGGTCGCCGGTGCATTGGGGAAAATGAATATCATTACAGATGGTATGAATGAAAACAATCAATTTAACTGGAGCGATAAATACAATATTATTTCGGGCATTATCGGCGGATTGTTTTTGCAATTAAGTTATTTTGGAACTGACCAAAGCCAGGTGGGAAGATATTTAACCGGTGAAAATGTGCACGAAAGTAAATTAGGTTTAATATTTAACGGGCTATTAAAAATCCCCGTACAATTTTTTATTTTATTGACAGGTGTTTTAGTTTTTGTGTTTTATCAATTCAATCAGCCTCCCGCATATTTTAATGAAGTTGCTTATGCAAAAACACAAAACTCTACATATGCTGATTCATTATTGGTACTGGAAGAAAAATATACAAATGCACTCGATAACAAATCAATTGTTCTGGAAGAATTTACTGATCAATTTGCGAAAGACGATAAAGATGGAATGCAGATCGCAAAAGATGAATTAGCAAAAGCCAATACGGAAACAGAGAATATCCGGCAGCAGATAAATTCTGTCGTAGCAAATGCCAATCCCGGCATTGATGATGATCATGATTATGTGTTTATGACCTTTGTAGTGGATTATTTACCAATAGGTATTGTGGGTTTAATATTCGCAGTGATATTTTGTGCAAGTATGAGTTCCACTTCATCCGCATTAAATGCACTTGCCGCAACTTTTTCGATAGATGTTTATAAAAGGTTATGGAATAAAAATTCCAGCGAGAAACATTATCTGAATTCATCAAAATTATTTACAGTTTTATTCGGCGCATTTGCAGTGGGTTTTGCTTTAGTGTGTTCATTGTTTGATAATTTAATTGAGGCAGTAAATATTCTCGGCAGTTTATTTTATGGAACTATTCTCGGTATTTTTCTCACAGCATTTCTGTTAAAAAAAGTACAAGGCAATGCAGTTTTTATAGCAGCAGTAATCACCGAACTTGTTATTTTTTATATTGATTTTTCAACCCGCTTTCATTGGCATGTTCCTAAAATTGAAATTGGATATTTATGGTATAACGTTATTGGATGTTTACTTGTTATGCTTATCGCTTACTTATTAAATTTTATAATAAAAACAAAAAAACCTGAACAAATAATTGATCAGGCTTAAAATAATTTAATTAATTTTTCACATCATA
>JACMJP010000424.1 GCA_014380545.1 Chitinophagales bacterium
ATCAGATTTTTTAATTACTTGTTTTGCACCTGGATATGTTTCGAACAGCGATGATTGCGATGATACTAATTCTGCAAAACATACTGGTGCAACAGATATATGTGATGATATAGATAATGACTGCGATGGTGCAACAGATGAGGATGCTACATTTATAACTTATTATGCAGATGCCGATGGAGACGGTTATGGAAGTATAAATTCAATTCAATCAACTTGTGATGGAGTACCTGTTGGGTATGTTGCTAACGACGCTGATTGTAATGACGCAAACAATACAGTTTATCTTGGAGCAGTTGAAGTATGTGATGGTATGGATAATGATTGCGATGGATTGATAGATGAAGGAATTGCTACAGCAACTATTACGGCTTCAGGTTCTACATCAATATGTAATGGAAGCACTGTAATATTAAATGCAAATACCGGAACAGGGTTTACTTATAAATGGAAAAGAAACGGTGCAAATATTAGTGGTGCTACTAACGTAAGTTATAGTGCATCCGCAGCAGGAAATTATACAGTAGTTGTAACAGTTCCCGGCGGATGCCAGGCAGTATCTGTTGCCACAACAGTAACTTTATTACCATCACCAACTGCAACTATCACTACACCTGACGGACTCGATCTATGCGGCAGAACGAAAGTGAGATTGCAGGCGAATAGTGGTTCAGGTTATACTTACCAATGGTATAAAAATGCTCTACTAATTTCAGGAGCCACAACCCGCACTTATCAGGCAACAACAACTGGATCTTACCAAGTTGTAGTTACCCGTTCAAATGGTTGTTCAAGAACATCAGCAAGTAAAACAGTTGTAAAAGCATGCCGTGAGAGTGAGCTCAGTGAAGACATTCAGTATGATGGTAAATTAGAACTTTACCCTAATCCAACTTCTGACATCCTGAATGTTAAGTTGCAATTATCTGATAATATTTTGGATGAAGCGATAATTATAATTTATAACATGGTTGGAGAAATCATTTACTCCGCTCCTGCAACAATAATTGATGGAGTAATGATTGAGAATATTATATTTGATAATTCCATTACATCAGGGTTATATATAATGAATATTATGGCAAGTGAAAAACAATTTACAAAACAGTTTATCATTAATAAATAAAACAAATAATTAAAATTAAGGCGGCTGAATAAACAGCCGCCTTAATTTTTTAAAAACATACAATTATTATTATCATAAAAAATCAGATCAGTATGTTTATTTTTCATCAAACCTGCATTATAAAAATGTTTGGCGGGGAAATTCAACTCAAAAATTTTATTTTCTTGAAATGATTCCCACCGTTTAAGATTAAATCCGATCATTCAGGGGAAACCCGATCCCCTTTTCACTAATTCCCCCTATATTAAAATCCCCACTATTGGCGATTGTCCTGAGTTATAATGAGAACTAATTTTGATTTAGTTATTCAGTGAAAACAAACTACAACTATGCTAACGATTATTATGGTGCTATGGATTACAGGCAAAATTGTATCCCGGCTAAAAAATAAAACTTCAGGTTACAGGTCACCCGAGGGTCCTTTAGTTGATGGAATAAAAATAAGTGAAAACAAAACTTTGTTAGTAGATGCGAATATCTTTTATGTGCTGCATTCAAAATGAAAACACAATTTACGCTAATTAGTTTTGGTTAGTCTTTTTGGAATTTTGAAAGCATAATACATCTTAATTCCGGGCAAGCAAAAAATCACCACTACTCTGTAATCTTTTTATGATTGCCTTAACTCAATTAAAAAATGATCGGAAAGCGGCGCCAAAAATTTTAACCCTCCAATACTTTTTTCTGTTTGCATTAGAATTTTCATCCTCGTCTTTTCATTCTTGAAATAATTTTCCATATAAGACGGTGGAATAAAAACTCCCACCGGTTTCTTATTTATATATTTAAAATGTTCTGAAAAAATGTGATTTAATTCCTTTGCTGAATAATACCAGGTATCAACAAAAGTATTATCATTCAATTTAGCTTTCACTGGTTCTTTAGAGAGTCTGCGAAATGCTGATTTAAATTTCCCTTTAAACAAAAAATAAAATGTTTCCCATAAACAAAATCTACCCATCACAACAAAAATTAATCTTCCGTCCGCATTTAGTAATTGATTGAATTCTAAAGATAGTTTCTTTAATGCTTCAGGCGATAAACAATTTAATCCACCGAAGTTTGAAAATATGAGATCATATTTTTTTGCTGGAAGTGGAAATGGTTTATTCAAATCCCATATGAATGATTCAACTGTAAGATTATTTTTAATGAATTTATGTTGAGCAGCCTGCAGCATTTGTTCTGAAACATCCGTTGCTGTAACATGATTTCCTTTTTTGGAAAGATAAACTGCATCCTCCCCTGTCCCGCAATTTATTTCAAGAATATTTTTACCGGTTATGTTTTGTTTATCTAAATACTTCCATACAATATCCCGTTGCAGTTTTCCAATTTCTGAATTTGTGAAATCATCATCGTAACTATTTGCTATTTCATCAAATTCATTGTGCATTTGCTATTACTAATATCTAATTTTATTCTTTAAAACTCCTGATTGCCTAGTATCTGCTGCCTACCGAAACTCACTCTACTCCACCTCCCAGCTTGTTCCTTCTTTCCCGTCTTTCAATTGAATGCCTGCTGCTTTTAATCCATCTCTTATTAAATCGCTTGTTGTAAAATCTTTTTTTGCCCTTGCATCTTTGCGTATATCAATTACCAAATTCATTACGCTATTTAATGCATCTGCATTATTGTTCGACGTATCATCTTTTAATCCAAACACATCAAATAAAAATGTCTGTAACATTTCTTTAAACCTGTTTAATGTATGTTCAAGTATCGCAGCTTGTTTATTTTGTTTATCGTTCCATGTATTAATTAGAGAAGCTGCTTCATTCAAATCTGCAATTGCCTGCGCAGAATTAAAATCATTATTCATGGCAG
>JACMJP010000425.1 GCA_014380545.1 Chitinophagales bacterium
AAATTGTGAAGACTAATGATTAAAGTATATTCCCCAAATAAAATACGATATGCATAATACAAACACAGGGAAATAAGGAACATCAATTGTCTTGGTTTATTTTTTACGATGATACGATTGAAAATCATGCAGACTCAATTTATACACCCTCTTTTGACACAACATATTTTGAAATCCTATATTAATTAACAGGCACAGAAAGAAAATGAAAATAACTAACTGCATATTATTATTTCTTATTTTTCTTTCCGCATCCTGTAATAAAAATGAAAATATACACAACGGAGTTACCGGGACAGTTTTAGATAAAACTACAAACACACCCGTAGCTGATGCAGAAGTTGGTTTATTTGAAAAAGATGCAGAAATATTTGGCGGTTTGGGCGGAGTACTTCTTGAAACTAAATATGCTGAATCCGATGGCTCCTTTCATTTTGATTTTACAGAGAGAAGCGGATATAACTATTATGTTCATGCAATTAAAGAACAATATTTTAATGACCAAAGCAATAATATAACTTATATACACAATGGGGATGATGATGTAATTGTGTATTTACAACCGCAGGGATATTTAAATATTCATTTCAAAAATGTATTGCCATCTTCGCCATCAGATCAATTTGGTATAAACGGATATGTCACTGATAATTTTGTCGGAAATGATCTTGATACAAATGTTATTTATACAGTTTATAGCAATATGTTGATTGAACTTCATTGGGCAGTTGGTTATGATGAAACAATTAGCGATACAATTTATTGCCCCTCTTTCGATACAACATATTTTGAAATCCTATATTAATTAACAGCACAGAAGGAAAATGAAAATAACTAACTACATATTATTATTTCTTATTTTTCTTTCTGCATCCTGTAATAAAGAAACCGCACCTACTTCAGTTAACGGCACTGTAAGGGATGCTACGACAAATGCTGCGGTGGCTGATGCCGAGGTTGGTTTATTTGAAACAGATGGTGAAAGTTCTTTTGGTTTGGGAGGAACATTATTAGAGGAAAAATGCGCTGATGCCTCAGGAGAGTTTTCCTTTGATTTTTCTGCAAGAGAAAATTATCAATATTATGTGCATGCAATTAAAGAACAATATTGGAATAATCAAACGGATAACATCACTTTTGTAGAAGATTTGGGTAATGAAAATGTTTTAAAGGTCAGTTTATACCCTGAGGCAATATTGAAGATTCATATAATTGATACTCTTCCATATTTTGAAAATAGTGAGTTCCGGGCTAATTTTTTTGGAGGCTCAATACAAATTAACGGATATCAACTTGATACTGTTTTTCGAGGAACAGTTTATGGAAATGGATATTTTGATATATTTTGTGTGGTTGAAGATATTCCTATAAATTTCAATAATATTTTTGAAGCCACTATTTATTGTTCTGCATTTGACACAACTTATTATGAAATATTATATTAAACAGTAAACATTTTTATCCCTCTCCTATACCAAAAACCTTCTTCACCTTACCTCTATGGAAAGTTTTATACTGGATAATTTTTCCGTTCATACTGTAAATATTTACTGTGCCTTCACCATCACAGAAACTTCCAACATCTAATGCATTGCCATCCTGGTCGTAATAAGCAACTACATTTTCAAGCCTGTTATTTTTAAATTCAAGACATTGTCGCATCTGCCCGTTTGCATAATAATAAAAATGATAACCTTCTCTTTTATTTCCGTAGTAGCCAACATCACTCATCAATTGTCCGCCGGGGTAATAATTATAAGAGCGGTATAATTTGCATTTGCGTTTCCCTTCTTCGCAAAACTTTTCAGAATATAACATGCCGTTAGCATCATATTCTTTTTGCCAGCCCGTAAGTTCGGGTTTATTATTGCTTAAACCATAGCGGTAAACATTCCAGTGTTTTCCCTCAGAATAAATTTCAACATACACAAGAGAATCATTTCCTTCTTTTACAGCAGATCTCTTTTCATATCTATCAACTACCTGTGCTCCATTTTCTGTTTTATACTTTAATAGTTGAAAATCATCACCACTTAATTTAAATGTATGATCTGCAGTTTGCGAAAAACTGGTTTTATAAAAAAATAGTATGCAGATAAAAAATAAGAAACGCATTGAGGACTGCAAATGTAAATATTGAAAAAAGAAAATAAATTAAAATTTTGGACAATCTACCTTCCTGTCACGGTGCGGCAATGCTGCTGTATAAATTAAAGATAGTTCAGGTCCGCCCAAAGAATTACTTGCATCTCTCAATCCTGAGATATTAATATCATAACTCAAACCTGCACTCAACCCAAGAAAATCATAACGGAATGCAATTGCTGAAGCATCACTTTTGTATCCCAGTTCATTATCAATTCCCATACGGTGCCATGCACCAATAGAAAATGCAGTTTCATTGCTTGCTCTTGTCTGCATATAATATTTAAAATTCAACCCGCCCATAAATTCATAATGCGGACCCTGCACCTGTGTAAGAATACCCGGAACCATATCAACTTTTTCTGAGATTGGAATTTGCGCTCCCAGCGTTCCTGTTATGCGCATATACAAATTTTCATTTACGGAACCGAAAGATTGATTTGGCTGATTTACATGATGAAATGCAACGCCGGAATAAACATTAAACCTGTCTTCAGGAACAAATAACCAGTTAACACCACCACCAAGATCAACAAAAGAAAAATCATTAAATGCTATTGTTTCACCTGATGTTATGTTAGGATCGTAAGAATAACCATTATACTGACTGCCAAATGTCATGTTTGCTGTATTAATTGTTCTTTGTGCAAGCCCGCCATAAAAACCAGCACTTAAATAATTTCTTGAAAATTTATTACCTAATGTTTTAATATACGATACCGAAATATTTCCCTGCGTAGTGGAAAATTCTGCATCGCCTGCAACATCAGAAATAAAACTTACACCTACACCAATAAGATCATTTTCTAAAAAATTTTGCCCGAAGTTATAATCCACGGAACCGGCAAATGTATTATAAGGAGCAAAACTCTGCCACTGATTTCGGTAATTTATAACGCCTCTGATATTACCGTTAAATAACCCTGTATTAGCTGGATTCATTTCCAGAGGTGCAGCATAAAATTGAGTAAAATGAATATCCTGCGCCGCAGAAAATGAGATGCTTGTAATTAGAATTAAAAAATATGCAGAAACTTTTCTCAATAGGATATCTTTAATTACAGCATGAAGTTCGGCATTTCAACTTAAAATTCAAAATGAAATCTCCGACCCTTCCAAATTAGATATAACGGGAAGCGGGCATATCAAATAAGGTATCTTTGTAAAACTGTATGGTAAAAACGAAAAGGGAAATACGAAAGTTAAGTTTGGAAGAACTAACACTTGTTTTGCAGCAGTTGGGAGAACCAAAATTCAGGGCAAAACAAATTTATGAATGGCTCTGGCAAAAAGGTGCTTCTGGTTTTGTTGCAATGACAAATCTTTCAAAAGAATTGAGAAAAAAACTGGAAGATGAGTTTGAAATATTTTCCATTACAATAGATACTGAACAAAAAAGCATCGACGGAACAATTAAATGCAGGTTTAAATTACATGATGATCATTTTATAGAAGGTGTTTTAATTCCTACTGAAACAAGAATGACAGCATGTGTGAGCAGTCAGGTGGGTTGTAATCTTGGTTGTAAATTTTGCGCAACAGGATATATGAAAACAAAACGCAATTTGGAGCCCTACGAAATTTATGACCAGGTTTTTTTATTAAATGCAATTGCAGAAAAAAATTATGATAAACATTTAAGCAATATTGTTTTTATGGGCATGGGTGAACCATTGCTGAATTATAAAAATGTTTTGTTATCCATTGAAAGGATAACAGGAGAAGATGGAATGGCTATGTCCCCGAGAAGAATTACAGTTTCCACTGCAGGCTTAGCAAAGATGATAAGAAAATTAGCTGATGATAAGGTGAAATTTAATTTAGCCTTATCACTACATGCTGCTGATGATATTAAAAGAAGCGAATTAATGCCCATTAATGATAGCAATAACTTGACGGATCTGGTGCAGGCATTAAATTATTTTTACGACAGAACAAAAAACGTCATCACTTTCGAATATATTTTATTTGATGGGATTAATGAAAGTTTAACCGATGCAAAAAATCTTGTGAAACTATGCAGGCAAACAAATGCAAAAGTGAATATTATAGAATACAACACTATACAGGAAGCTGACTTTCATAAGAGCAAAAAAGAGCAGAGAGAAAATTTCATAGCTTATCTGGAAGATCAGGGTGTGGTTGCAATAGTGCGGCGCAGCAGGGGAAAAGATATTGATGCGGCTTGCGGGCAGCTTGCCAATAAATAAATCATCCCTTATTTATTTTCAATAGATCGTAATATGATTAGAAAAATTATTCAGTTTTTAATTGGAGTTGTATTTATTACTTCATCAGTTTTAAAAATGATATCTATTGATGGTTTTGAAGTATATGTTTATTCAATTGGTTTTTTC
>JACMJP010000426.1 GCA_014380545.1 Chitinophagales bacterium
TCTTTCCGTTCCAAAAACAATTGTATTAGGGGGCGTTCCTGCAGGCAACATAAAAGAATAAGAAGCTGCAATAGTTACAGGAAACAGAATTAATAAAGGCGGTAATCCTGCCTGTTGTATTACAGGAGTCATAATTGTCATAAATAAAATAACGGTTGCTGTGTTACTTGCAAATTCAGAAAATAACGTTGTGATCAAACACAAAATAAATATCATAAGCCACAGCGGAAGATATTGCACACTCACTAAGCTATTACCTATCCAGTCATTTAATCCTGAAACTTTTACACCTTCGCTTAATGCAAATCCTCCACCGAATAAAAATATGATACCGATAGGGATGCGTTTCATTTCTTCCCATGTAACTATAGCTGTTCCTTTTTTATTTTTGGAAGGAAAAAATAATAAAATGGCGGCCATGAAAATGGCAACATAACTTTCATTCACAAACTTATCATTCGGGATTATGTTGTTATCAATTAAAATGCTTCTCCATCCCCTTATAGTTGTATTGCCAAATTCTTTATCGTCTAATGTAAACCATAAAATAATTGCGATGGAAAAAACGATCATAATTACCCGCTCTTCAAATGTTGTTTTTCCCAGTTTCCGGTATTCATCTTTACAATAATTTATATCCGGCACAATATGGTCGCTGTTTTTAAGAAATAATATTTTTAATACATAAAACATGCATACCAGTAAAACTAAACTCATTGGAAGTGCAACCATCATCCAGTTGCTGAAATTTAATGCAGTTTCTGCCGGAAAATTTTCATCATAGAATTTTTTCATTACCATATTCGGCAATGTTCCAACTAAGGAGGCTGTTCCGCCAATAGAAGATGCAAAAGATATTGCCAGTAAAATTGCTGTAGCCATGCCGCTTCTTTTTTCAGCATCGCCACCATGCAATTGATTGATAATGGCTAAAGCAACAGGAAGCATCATCAATGTAGTTGAAGTATTATTCAGCCACATGGAAATAAAATAAGTGGCAATGGAAAATCCGAATAATAATTTAGTGGGCGATGTTCCTGCATTTAATAATATTTTTAAAGAAATTCTTTTGTGCAGATCCCAGCGTTCAATTGCGAATGTGAGAACAAATCCTCCTATATATAAAAAGATAACATCTTTCATATATTGCGGCGCAACACTTTCAATTCCCAGTACGCCAAGCAGCGGAAATAAAATAACAGGCAATAAGCTTGTGATATAAATATTAATTGCTTCCGTTATCCACCAGTAAGCCATTAATATTAAAACACCGGCCGCTTTACTTAATAATATTGTTTGGCCCGAAGCGTATAAAATATATCCGATAATAAATGCAAGGAGAGGACCGAGTATGAGTTTCAGCTTGTTATTCATCGGGTCGAAGATAATGAAGGTCTCACTTTATGCGAGGCTTTCACTGAGAAAAAACAGCCTTCATTTAATCTAATGAGAACTTCACGAAGAGTGAAAGCCTCATAAGGTGAGGTGATTTAATTAATTTTACCGAATGGAAGAATTACAGCAGGTAATAGAAAATGCATGGAATGAGCGCAGTTTATTAAAAGATGGTGCTACACAAAAGGCTATAAGAGATGTGATAGAACAATTAGACAAGGGGACTATCCGTGTGGCAGAAAAAATAAATAATGTATGGAAGGCAAATGAATGGATAAAAAAAGCAGTGATATTATATTTTCCTATTCAGAAAATGCAGACAATTGAAGTTGGTCCTTTTGAATTTCATGATAAAATTCCTTTAAAAAATAATTTCGCTGAAAAAGGAATTCGGGTTGTGCCGCACGGTATAATCAGGTACGGGAGTTATGTTGCAAAAAATGTTATCGTTATGCCCGGTTATATTAATATTGGTGCTTATGTAGATGAAGGAACAATGGTGGACACATGGGCAACAGTTGGAAGTTGTGCGCAAATTGGAAAGAATGTGCATTTAAGCGGCGGTGTTGGAATTGGCGGAGTGCTTGAACCCGTGCAGGCAACACCGGTAATTATTGAAGACAATTGTTTTATCGGATCGAGATGCATTGTTGTGGAAGGTGTCATTGTTGAGGAAGAAGCTGTGCTCGGTGCAAATGTTGTTTTAACGCAGTCAACAAAAATAATTGATGTTACAAATTCAACTGCGATTGAATATAAAGGAAGAGTTCCTTCAAGATCTGTTGTAATACCGGGAACATATACAAAAAAATTTCCGGCAGGAGAATACCAGGTTCCATGCGCCTTAATTATCGGAACAAGAAAAGAAAGCACAGATAAAAAAACAAGTTTAAATGATGCGTTGAGGGAGAATAATGTAGCGGCTTAATTTTGAGGCTCTCACTCTTAGTGAGGGTCTCAATAAATGTAAAATATGAATTTCGAAGTTGAAAATTTATACCACCTTTATAATAGAAGTAACAATAACCAAATCGTTTTTCATCATCATGAAAACTATATTTATTTCCTTGGGAAAATAAGAAAGGAGTGGTTGCCTTATTTTGATATTATTGCATATTGCCTAATGCCGACGCATTTTCATTTTATTGTAAGCGTAAAGGGCATACAGCAGAAAGAAAAAGCTAATTATGCGGTTGGAAAACTTCTGTCAAGTTATACAAGAGCAAATAATAAGGAGAATAACTCTCATGGTTCATTGTTTCAGCAGAAAACAAAATCAAAAAATTTGCATACAGCATTTGATATAAAAAAATACCTAAATACTTCCAATTATATTTTGTATTGCCTGAATTATATTCATACTAATCCTTTAAAAGATAACTTAGTTTCTGATTTAAAGGATTGGCAATATTCATCATATTTAGATTATGCCGCACTGAGAAACGGCACATTATGTAATATTACAATAGCGGAGGAATTATTAAACTTTAAAAGAGGTGTTGAGTTTATTCAATTTACGAAATTGGCGGAAAATGATTATAAGTTTTAAGAAAAATGAAAGCCTCACTGAAAGTGAGACCTTCAAAGTATTTATGAGGATATCACTTTTAGTGAAGGAAAAATTAAATAATAAAGAAGATAAAAATTAAGAGTGTGAAAGTAAAAGGAGCAGTAAATATTTTTAATGAATATGTTTTTTCTGATTTTGAGAAACAACTGTTTGTTATTATTGCTGATGAAGCAAAAAAATTAAACTATCCCTCTTATATAGTTGGCGGATATGTGCGGGATAAATTATTATTAAGGGATAATAAAAAAGATATTGATTTTGTTTGTATAGGCAGCGGCATTGAGCTGGCTTTAAATGTTGCAAAAAAGCTTGGAAAAAATATACATGTGAGTGTATTTAAAAACTTTGGGACAGCGCATTTTAAATATAATGGGATTGATCTTGAATTTGTTGGTGCAAGAAAAGAATCATACAACAGGGATTCAAGAAAACCGGTTGTGGAAAATGGCACCTTGGAAGATGATCAGAACCGCAGGGATTTTACAATGAATGCATTAGCTATCTCCTTAAATGAAAATAATTATGGAGAAATAATTGATCCTTTTCATGGCATTTCAGATATTGAAAATAAAATAATCCGTACACCGCTTGATCCCGTAATTACTTTCAGTGATGATCCTTTGCGCATGATGCGGGCAATAAGGTTTGCAACAGAATTACATTTTATAATTGAAGAAAAAACTTTTAACGGTATAAAGGAAAGTGCAGAACGCATAAATATAATTTCACCTGAGAGAATTACGGATGAATTAAATAAAATTATTCTTTCTGATATTCCTTCAAAAGGATTTTATCTTTTACATGAATCAGGATTATTAAAATATATTTTCCCTGAAATGATTGATCTGGTGGGAGTGGAGATGCAGGATGGAAGAGGGCATAAAGATAATTTTTATCATACGCTGGAAGTGCTTGATAACATAAGCCTGAACACAAATGATCTTTGGTTGCGTTGGGCAGCAGTTTTACATGATATTGCAAAACCTGCAACAAAAAGATACTTTGAAAAACAGGGCTGGGCATTTCACGGGCATGAAGTAGTGGGTTCAAGAATGGTGAAGGGTATATTTAAAAGAATGCGGTTGCCATTGGATGCAAAAATGAAGTTTGTTGAAAAGATGGTGCTATTGCATTTAAGACCAATTTCACTTACCAAAGAAAATGTAACAGACTCTGCTATACGAAGATTATTGTTTGATGCCGGTGAAGATATTGAAAGTTTAATGTTATTGTGTAAGGCAGATATTACAACAAAGAACAGGCTGAAGGTGAAAAGATATTCAGACAATTTTGAAATGGTAAGACAAAAATTGAAGGATGTTGAAGAACATGATAAAATTCAAAATTTTCAACCACCTGTTTCCGGAGAATTGATCATGAAGACATTTAATGTTAATCCCGGCAGAAAGGTCGGTTTAATAAAAGATCATATAAAAGAGGCAATATTAGATGGCATTATTCCGAATGAATATGAAGCAGCTTATCAGCTTATGCTAAAAAAAGGAGCTGAGTTAGGTCTTACACCTCAGCATAAATAAATTCATCAAATACGGTTGACAAACAAGCATAAATATTTAATTGTAATTGCCGGACCAACAGCCGTTGGAAAAACTGATGTTGCTATTTCTGTAGCTAAACATTTTAATACCGAAATAATTTCTGCAGATGCAAGGCAGTTTTATAGAGAATTAAATATTGGAACAGCAAAACCATCATCAGCACAATTAGCGGAAGTAAAACATTATTTTATTAATAACCTTTCTATTCATGATCCTTATGATGTTGGATTATACGAGCAGGAAGTTCTGCAGGTACTAAGTCCATTATTCTTATTGCATGATACTATTATTTTATGCGGCGGATCCGGTTTGTATATAGATGCGGTAATAAATGGATTGGATAAATTCCCGGAAAAAGATATTGAAATACGAAAGCAGCTGGAGCATAAATTGAAATCAGAAGGAATTGAAAGCTTACAGCAATTATTAAAAGAGAAGGATATAAAATATTACAATAAAGTTGATCTTCAAAATCCACATCGTTTGATCAGGGCACTCGAAGTTTATTTAACTACTGGAATTCCATATTCATCTTACACAAAGAAGGAACCGGATAAAAGGGGATTCACCGCAATAAAAATTTGCCTTAATATTGAACGCCCGGTTTTATATCAGAGAATAAATGAAAGGGTAGATAAAATGATGCAATCAGGGTTAGTTGAAGAAGCAGAAAAATTGTATCAGTACAAAAATATTCCTGCGCTTAATACTGTCGGGTATAAAGAATTATTCGAATATTTTGATGGAGAAAAAGACCTGAAGACTGCGCTAGAAGAAATAAAACAACATACAAGAAATTATGCAAAACGCCAGCTAACATGGTTTAGAAAAGATCAGGACTATAAAATATTCAGGCCTGAACAATTAGATGAAATGGTAGCCTTTGTTAAACAGGAAATAAAATGAAGATATTGTTATTGTCGGATACGCATAGTTATATGGATGATGCTATAATAAATCATTGCAAACAGGTTGATGAAGTGTGGCATGCAGGAGATTTTGGAAACAGGGAAGTTGCTGATAAAATTAAATCTGTTAAATCGTTACAGGGAGTATTTGGAAATATAGATGGTAAAGATATTCGCATAGAATATCCGCTTGACAACAGGTTTACAATTAATGATCTCGATGTATGGATTACACATATAGGCGGTTATCCGGGCAGATACGAAGCAAGGGTAAGAAAAGTATTGGATATTCATACACCGCAATTATTTATTTGCGGACATTCGCATATTCTAAAAGTAATGTTCGATAAAAATTATAATATGCTCACTATGAATCCAGGCGCTGCGGGAAAATATGGTTTCCATAAAGTGAGAACCATGATACGGTTTGAAATTCACAACGGGAAAATTGAAAAGCCTGAAGTAATTGAATTGGGTTTAAGGGCTGCACTGAAATAATTTCTGACAATCCCGGTAAAAATATTAATGCGGAAGGAAATTCTGTCGGCTCTCATTTAGGTAATTCTCACAATTTGTCATATTAATCCTGATGGAATATTGTTTGAGAATTCAGCAAATATTAAAACAAAACAAAATTATATGACTATGTTAAGTATTCGCAAAAGACCACAGGGAGTGCCCACATTATTTAATGTGTTTGAAGATTTCTTTAATTCAAACTTCCCTGAAAAATTTATGGAAGACAGAGGCACATTTATTCCTTCAGTAAATGTTACTGAAAGTGAAAAAAATTACAAAATTGAATTTGCTGTTCCCGGTTTCACTAAACAGGATTTTAATGTTGACATTGAAAAAGATTATATAACTGTAAGTGGAAAAAAGGAAGACAGCAAAGAAACAACTGAAGGTAAATACACCAGGAAAGAGTTTTCTTCCGGAAGCTTTAAACGTACTTTCAGTATTCCTGAAAATACAGATTCAGAAAAAATTGATGCTGTATATGAAAACGGAATTTTAAATCTTATTCTTCCTAAAAAAGAAACGAAGATTGAAAATTCAATTAAAAAGATTGAAGTTAAGTAATTAGAGTTTGAGTAGTTAAGTTTGGATTTAGGGTTGATCCCGCAAATGGTTGTTCCTTTGCGGGACTTTTTGTTTTTATATTGAATAAATTTGCAAAAAAGAAAAAGTGAAATTATTTCCGCAGGATATATTAAGTGCATTTGAATTTGACAAGGTGCTTGCTGAAGTTGAGAAAAGATGTGAAAGTATAATGGGCACTGACCGTGTGCAAAAAGTTCGCCCCATGGATAAATATGAGGAGATAGTGAAGATACTGCAGCAGACAAAAGAGATGGTGCAGGTATTAACACTTGAAGATAAATTCCCTGCAGAAAAAATATATGATACCCGTGAAACTGTAAAACTGCTTATAATTGAAAATTATGTTTTGCATGAAGAACAATTAAACCAACTTCGTTCTGCCGCAAGACTAAGTGGTAATTTCATTAAATTTTTTGCAAATAAAAAAGAAATATATCCTGTATTAAACCAATTCACTCAAAATATTCTTTTTGAGAAAAATATTATTACAAGCATTAATAAAATTCTTGACGACGACGGAAAATTACGCAATGATGCAAGCCCGGAATTAGTAAGAATAAGAAAAGAAAGAGATACACAAACAAGGGGCTTGGATAAGTCTTTTCAATCAGTATTACAAAAGCTGCGTAAGCAGGGTGTATTAAGTGAGGTTGAAGAGAGTATGCGCAATGGAAGAAGAGTGTTCGGAATACAAAGTGAATTTAAAAGACAAATAAAAGGAATTATTCATGATGAAAGTGATACAGGGAAAACCATTTTTATCGAACCTGAGGAAATAGTAACAATTCAGAATAATATTTTTGAACTGGAGCGGGAAGAAAAAAGAGAAATTTATATTATTCTCAAAAATACAACCGCTGAAATTGCACCTTATCAAAAACATTTTGAAAGTTATCAGTGGTTGTTAAGCATTATTGACTTTACAAGAGCAAAAGCAAAGTATGCGTTAGATATCAATGCTAACCTTCCTGTTATAGAAAAAACACCACAGTTATATTTGTACAATGCAAAACATCCTGTATTATTTCAAATCAATAAGAGATCAAAAAAAGAAGTAATACCCTTACAAGTTGAATTAGATAGTGATAACAGGATTTTAGTAATAAGCGGACCGAATGCAGGCGGCAAGTCCGTGAGCATGAAAACAATTGCCCTTTTACAGATCATGCTGCAAAGCGGTTTATTAATTCCAGCAGCCGATCATAGTAGAGTGGGAATATTTAAAAATATTTTTTGTGATGTTGGTGATACACAAAGTTTGGAAGACGAATTATCTACGTATAGCAGCAGGTTAATTAAAATGAAATACTTTTTACAATTTGCTGATAAGGATACGTTGTTTTTTATTGATGAGTTTGGAACCGGAACTGATCCTATTGTTGGAGGTGCTATTGCAGAAGCTGTACTGGATGAATTGAATAAAAAAAGAGCATTTGGTGTTGTTACTACACATTATTCTAATTTAAAAGTATTTGCTTCTAATCATGCAGGTGTTTTAAATGCGAGTATGTTGTATGATGAAGCTGAATTAAAACCGACTTATCAATTAGAGACGGGCAAGCCCGGAAGTAGTTATGCATTTGAGATTGCACAAAAAACGGATCTTTCAAAAAATGTTATTGAAAGTGCGAAAAACCTGGTAAGTAAAGAACATATACGTTTTGAAGAACTGCTAAAAAGTGTGCGTATAGAAAAAGAACATTTAAAATTACGGGAAAAGGAATTAAGCAAAAAAGAACAGGACCTAAAGCACAAAGAATTGAATATGCGGGAGGCAATTGATAAAGCAAAAGAAAAAGAAAGACAATTCAATTTAAAGAAGCTGGAAAAAGAAGATGACGTTTTACGTAAAATGGAATTTGAATTTAAAAACCTGCTTGATGAGTTAAAGAATGCACAACCTGCGGAAATGCAAATTGCAAAGGAAAAATTAAGGACATTCCTTTCAACAAACAGGAACAGGAATAATAAAGAACGCAAAACACAATTCATCCGCTCATCTCCAAATCAGTTAAGCGCAGAGATAAAGATCGGTGAACCTGTAACATTAATAAGTGGAACTGAAATAGGTCTTGTAGAATCTATTCAAAAAAATATTGCGGTTGTTGTTTTTAAGAATATGAAAACAAAAGTTCCGTTGGAAGAATTAGTTGGCGTTGATGTAAGCAATTTTACTCATCAAACGAAACAAATTGTAAATGTGCAGATGGATGATGAAAAATTTAATACAGAATTAGATCTGCGGGGAAAAGCTAAGGAAGAAGCGATGATGGAACTGGAAAATTTTCTGGACAAAGCATTAATGCGAAACGTATTTCAATTGCGTATCATGCATGGAAAAGGAACAGGTGTATTGAGGACTGCCGTACAACA
>JACMJP010000427.1 GCA_014380545.1 Chitinophagales bacterium
ATTGCAAGATTAGGCTCCATTTCAAACGATGAAAAAATAGTTGTGTATTGTTCCGTGGGTTATCGCAGTGAAAAAATTACAGAAAAATTAATTGCAGCGGGATATACAAATGTTTCCAATTTATACGGGGGCATTTTTGAATGGATGAACCAGGAAAATAATATAGTAGACGCTAATGGTGAACTCACAAATAAAATTCATGCATATTCAAAAATATGGGGTGTCTGGCTGAGCGAGGGTGAGAAAGTGTATAATTAAATTGAGCAATAAAATGAAAAATGCCACATTATCTTGAAATTTTTACACGATCGTTCAGGAATTATTGGCAATATTTAACGCATGAAATAACGCATCCTTCCTGGGGCAATTATTTTTATTTGCTTATTGGTATTAGTTTCATTTTCTGGTTGCTTGAAATATTTTTTCCATGGAGAAAAAATCAACCTATTATAAGGCAGGACTTTTTTCTGGATGCATTTTATATGTTCTTTAATTTCTTTTTATTCTCCCTTGTTGGTTATTATGCCATTTCAAATGTTTTTACAGAATTGTTTAATACATTTCTTTTATCAATCGGAATAAAGAATGGAATAGCAATAGAAATAAATCAATTACCATTTTGGTTGAAAATAATTTTTGCATTTATTCTGAAAGATTTTATTCATTGGAATATCCATCGCTTGCTCCACAGAAATAAATTACTCTGGCAATTTCATAAAGTGCATCACAGTGTAAAACAAATGGGGTTTGCCGCACACCTGCGGTTTCACTGGATGGAAAATGTTATATATAAAACCATACAGTACGTTCCACTTGCTATGCTGGGTTTTGGGATCAATGAATTTATCGTTGCAAATATGATCGCATTGGCGATCGGTCATTTTAATCATGCAAATATCTATCTCCCCCTTGGACCGCTTAAATACATTTTTAATAATCCTCAAATGCACATCTGGCATCATGCAAAAAAATACCCTGAGCAGTATAAATATGGAATTAATTTCGGATTGAGCTTAAGTATTTGGGATTATTTATTCAAAACAAATTATATCCCCGAATCAGGAAAAGATATTGAATTAGGTTTCCCTGACGATGAACACTTCCCAAAAAAATTTTTGAGTCAGGAAATTTATCCTTTTAAAAAATAAGAGGCTCAAAAAATTCACAACCTGTAAACATAGATCCTTATTCCAACTGCCAACTCTTTTTTTATCTTTGCTGCTATGCAACTCAAATACAAACGGATACTTTTAAAACTTAGCGGGGAAGCTTTAATGGGTGAACAGAATTATGGCATTGATCCAAAGCGATTGCAGGAATATGCTTCCGCTATTAAAGAAGCTGTGGATATGGGTGTGCAGGTAGCAATTGTAATTGGTGGCGGAAATATTTTTCGTGGAATGGCTGGTGAAGGGGCTGGTATTGAAAGAGCGCAGGGAGATTATATGGGGATGCTTGCTACCGTAATTAACGGAATGGCTTTGCAAAGCGCATTGGAAAATGCCGGATGTTATACAAGATTAATGTCGGCAATTAAAATGGAACAAATATGTGAGCCATATATCAGAAGAAGAGCGATAAGACACTTAGAAAAGAACAGAATTGTAATTTTCGGAGCTGGAACGGGTAACCCATATTTTACAACAGATACCGCAGCAAGTTTACGGGCAATTGAGACAGAAGCAGAGGTTATTTTAAAAGGAACAAGAGTAGATGGGGTTTATACATCCGACCCTGAAAAAGATAAAACAGCCACTAAGTTTGAAACTATTTCTTTTAAAGATGTCATAGCAAAAAATTTAAATGTGATGGACATGACAGCATTTACATTATGTGAAGAAAACCATTTGCCAATTATTGTCTTTGATATGAATAAAAAAGGAAATCTAAAACAATTATTAATCGGTGAAAAAGTGGGAACACTGGTGACGAATTGAATTTAATAGATACAAAGTATTGCGATTAACACATAACATTTAAAAATATAGAAACCCCAATATGATATTATAAATAAAATACGAGTATCGCAATACGAGATACGGTTATACTATTTAAAAAAAATTATATGAACGATCAGATACAGGAAGAACTTGATTTTTTACTCGACTCTACAGAAGAGCACATGCAAAAATCCATTAAGCACCTTGAAGTTGAATTATCACATGTTCGTGCCAGCAGGGCAAATGTTTCAATGGTAGATATGATCCGTGTTGATTATTATGGGGTACTCTCTCCGTTGCAGCAGATATCAAATGTTTCAACTCCTGATGCAAGAACAATTGCCATTCAACCCTGGGAGAAAAAAATGCTTGGTGAAATTGAAAAAGCAATTCTTGCAGCAAATATCGGATTAACACCGGTTAATAATGGCGAATTAATTCGATTAATTCTGCCGCCATTAACTGAAGAAAGAAGAAAGGATCTTGTAAAGCAAATTAAACACATGGGGGAAAATACAAAAGTTACTATTCGTACAGCAAGAAAAGATGCAAACCTTGAATTAAAAAAATTATTAAAAAATGGTTTACCCGAAGATATTGAAAAAGATAAAGAAGCAGAAATTCAAAGGATGACAGATAAATATAGTGCAGAAATAGATAAACATATAAATATAAAAGAACAGGAGATAATGACGGTGTGAAAATGAGTGATGAATAATGAGTAATGAAAGAAAAAATGAAATGGGTACGCTGTTTAATAAATGTAAGTGAATTTTGAAAGTTAGATGTAACATTGTTCTATCTGTTGATTTTTTGATATTGCAGGAATAATTGGCGGATTAATAAACTCAAGCATAAATAATTAATTTTTAAAAATGCATTTCTTATCGCACATAAATAAATACTCATTACTAATCACTCATTGCTCATTAAAATGAAACTACTCGAAAATAAAACCGCACTCATCACTGGTGCATCAAGAGGAATTGGTGAAGCTATCGCAATTAAATTTGCTGAAGAAGGGGCACATATTGCGTTCACTTATTTAAGCAGTGAAGAAAAAGCAAATACATTGCATGATAAATTACATACTTTCAGTGTACAGGCAAAAGGATATAAAAGCAATGCTGGAAATTATGCCGAAGCTGAAAAATTAATTGCAAATGTAATTACAGATTTTTCTTCCATTGATATTGTAGTGAATAATGCGGGCATTACAAAAGATAATTTAATGTTGCGCATGAGTGAGGCAGATTGGGATGCAGTAATGGATATTAATTTAAAATCTGTATTTAATATTACCAAGCATGCAATGAAACCGATGCTGAAAGCAAGAAAAGGTTCTATTATAAATATATC
>JACMJP010000428.1 GCA_014380545.1 Chitinophagales bacterium
CAGAAAATTCAACTGTTCTTTTTTCAGAAACAAAAAAATTATTATCATGAAATTCAATTGCATTGCCACCATAATCATCTTTTAAATATTTTATATCGCTATAAATGAGTTGTGCAGATTTTCCTTTCCATCTTGCATTGTAAATGGGAACAATTCCGCAGAACGAACATTTAAACGGGCAGCCAATACTGCTATGATATGCAATGGTTTTTGTACCGAGATATGTTTTACCGAGGTATTTTTGAATTGGATAAAAAGTATTTAGTGTTTTATACGGCAATGCAGGTAACGCATCCTGATCGTATAATTCATCCTTATGGTTTTTAATTATTTTTCCATCGTCATTATTCCAAATTAAATTCGGAATAAGATCAACCGGTAAAACATTTTCAATTGAATGTAATAATTTTAAGAAAGCAATATCGCCGGGGCCATACACAATATAATCTACAAAACCACTTTTCATCACCACTTCACTTTGATTACTTGCAAAGTAACCTCCCCAGATAATTTTTACTAAAGGATATTTTTCTTTTATAGTTTTTGAAAATGGAATTGCCTGCTTTAATTGCGGGCCCGGCATTGCAGATAAAGCAAATACATTATAATTTCCAGTCGCAACATATTCCTCAATTTTTTGTAAAGGGTTTTTTTCAATATTGCCATCTACTATTGCATATTGATATTTGCCTTCAATACTTGCAGCTACAGATAAAACCGAATTCGGAATTCTCGGTTTATAATCCGTTGCCCTGGGATTGAATAATATGATGCCCTTTATTTTTTGCACAGAATGCGAATTTACAACAGATATTTATTCAGGAGTTATAGATTGCTAAATATTGCTCAATTATTTCATTTGTGTCAAGGGATTGATAAGGATGAAACCTCAAATCTGCCCGCAATAATTCCTTGCACTTCAAAAATAATTCCTCTTCACTCCATCCAATGATATGTTTTTCAGAATCCTCAATTCTGCCTACATGGCCACTTACTACGTACATTCCATGCGCCAATGCCTCAGAAAAAACCAGGCATTGCCCTTCATATTCTGAAGTATGCAATAATATTTTTGAGCGATGCATATAATCAAAAACATCTTTCCTTTCCAATTTCCCTGCAAGTTGAATGGTATCATTTAAATTTTCAGCATTTATGATTTGTTTCATATTTTCAAACAGCGTTCCGTCACCTATCATTACCGCTTTAATAAACGGAAACTCTTCCTGTAATTTTTTCATAATGGAGATAAATAACTCAGGATGTTTAACCGGAATGAATGAGCCAACAAATAAAATATCAATATCTTTTTCCTTATTTATAATTGTAGTATCAATATATGGAAGGGGTAGAGGGATTATATGATCTGCATTCTTGCCGGTGCTTTCAAAAAAAACATCATCCTGATTCTTTGATAAAGTGATTGTTGTAATAGAATCTAAATCTAAGAAATTAAAAATCCTATTATCAGATTTAACGTCCTGCCCCATGCAGGTGCAAATATGTTTTGCGTTATATTTCTTATTTATGATATGCCCCGCCATTGCCGCATCCGTAAGCCAGAACGAATGAATAATAAAGTTGTTTACTTTAAATAGTTTTTTAATTATTCTAAAAACA
>JACMJP010000429.1 GCA_014380545.1 Chitinophagales bacterium
AAATTTTTCTTTTGCTATTTGTAATTGTACACAACCTTTTTCTTTTCCTCCGCCAAATTGTTCAGGAGTATAAAATAAAGATTGCCCCATCATAAGATAAGACCTCGGATTATTAGGATCTAAAGTCATGGCTTGCGATGTTAGCATACTGCTTTGCATACCGAATTGCATACCCCTGCTCATAGGGTCAACCATAATTCTTCCGCCAAGTATCATCCCTTTCATTAAAACAATTTCTGAATTGTTCGGCATTAATGAATCCGCAACATTAATATGTTTTTGTGCGACATCCAAAATTGCATCAATTTCTGAAGTATTTTGAGAAATAAATGTTGCGGTGGTTCTGCTCAGTGCTGAATAATAATATGGAAGCCATTGATTTTTTTCTGCTAATGCTATGCGTTCAAATTTATTTGCAACTGCAAGAAATTGTTCTGCAGTTTTAGCTGAATCCATTTCAGTAATTGCTTTCGTCATTGCATCATTAAACTTTGCGCTTTGTGCAAATACAGTCATTGATGTAATTGCAATAAAAACTGTAATGATTATTTTCATACTCTATTATTTTAGTTTGAATGAAGTGGTTTGTATTGTTAAATATAGATAGCTTATTCTTATTCTTCAGAATTATCAAGGTCTTCATCTGTAACATTTCTATCGTCACCGTACAAAATTGACATAAATATTCCAAAAAATACAGTGCTTTTTACCGGAGCCTGGTTCACAAGCATATTTTCACCGTTCCCTGAATAATTATAACCGTACACCTGATCAAAACCTAAAGCATTGTCCCAGGAAATAAAAAATACAGTGAAGTTCCCCCACGGATTTGCAAGAACACTTGCATTCAAAGAAAGATTATGCAAAGCAGGAGAAACATCTGATAAAAACTCAGTGGTGTTTGGGTTATAGTAAGGCCAGCCAGAAATGTATCTGTAAGTTGCGCCTACCTGTGTATTTATTTTAGCGAAATAATATTTACTCACCACACTCAAAATATGGTCTGCTGCAAATGTCGGCGTTGTTTCAACGGGATAATCAAGAAATTTTCTTTTTGTATCTAAGAAAGAATAACTGATCCAATAGTCACCATATTTAATTGTCTTCTTATCACGGAAAAACAGATCAATGCCTCTTGCATAACCGGAGCCTTCATTATCTGTGTAAATAATAAACGGATCAATTGAATCAGTCTGCTGTGTGATCAAACTTTTATAATCTTTATAATATCCTTCTATCCGAAATGTTCTTTCGTTTGTGATGTATTGATAATTGGCTATATAATGTGTTGCCTTTTCATAATTTAATGTTGGCGAGATTGACTGGTATAAATAAGCCGGCTGTGGGGTTTGATAAAAATCTCCGTAAGCAAAAGATATTTGTCCATTCTTACTGGTTTTATATGCCAGCGAAACACGGGGAGCAATATTTATTTTATCTAAAATTTGTGAGTTTTCAATTCTTCCGCCCACTCTTGCAACAAAATAATTTGTTACATATATATCAGTTTCCACAAAACCTGCTGTGTAATTATCCTTTACATCAAATTCAGAGGTCCCAAAATTCTGATAATATTTTTGATTTTGATATTCACCTCCAAAACGAAGTTTTATTTTTTCTGTAGCCTGGTTTCCCAAAACAATTTTTCCGGAAAATGCTTCATCCCCTTTTCCAAGATCAAGCCCGTCAATTAAAATATCATCATCACTTTTACTGTAAGATGTTCCAATATTGATGCTCCATTTTTGCCCTAATATTTCCCTGTAGGAAGCATTAATATAATTATATGCACTTCCTAATTCTATGTCATCAGTTACAGGAAGGCTGTCAATATCAGGAGTACGCAGACTAAAGTTAGAGGATTCTTTTTGTGCATATAATTTTATAATTCCGGATGTT
>JACMJP010000430.1 GCA_014380545.1 Chitinophagales bacterium
AATTGATAATAATTAATTTCACTTTCATCATATAATTTCCATCCGCTTATATCAAAGGCAATTGCATCATTATTATATAGCTCAAACCAGTCACCGGCATCTACACTTGCATCACTGTTATAATTTAATTCACTCACAATAATATGGGGTTCAACACTGCTGCCAATAAATTGTGCTGTAAACGTTTCTGATGAAGTAAACAGTACTTCAATAGTTTGGTCCGTTGATCCGCTTGTTATAATTGAATTAGATGCCCAGTTAACAAATGTATAACCCGGGTTAGGTATTGCAGTAATTTTCACCGGCACTCCGTCAAAATATTTTCCTTCCCAGGGCAGCGGCCCCGGATAAATTGTACTGATATTGATATGCCCTGCACCTACAGGATATACAGCAAGATCAATTGTTCTTATTGCTGGCAGATCAAATGAATTTTTAATATGGTTTCTTGCAGGTGTAATTCTGTTCTCACAATAATCAAGCATGTTATTAATTGTTCCTTCCCAATAATAATAATCATAAGGTAAACCCCATCTTTCAATTTGTCTGTCCATTTCAGGCCCAATTTCATCTTTCATTTCCAATACAAGGTTTTCAAGTGTATCATATTGAAAAGTTGTGTTTATTAAATCAGCAAACCGGTTAATGAAATAATTTTTGAACTGTTCATTATATAAAATGCGGTCAAAGATTTCTGAATTATAAGAAGGAGTAGAAGGGTTTCTTGTAAGATCAATATAATTTGTACCTACATAATCACCAAACCATCCCAATGCACCATCCATGTCATATAAAATATGTCTAAATTTTCCTGTTGCATTATTTTGCTGCCAGAATTTAATATTATTTAATCCCCAGTAATATCCGCCAAAGTCAACATTTTGATAATATATTTCTGCAATATAATAATCAACATAGTTTTCTATATCAACCTGCGCAGCAAATCCATCATAAAAATCTGCATCATATGGGTCGTTGTCCATCACCCAATTATATAAATTAAAAAAACCTGTGTCACTTCCTGCAAGAGCTGCCCATCCGTTACGCAGATCAATACTGTCTGCATCAATACCATAATTACTTTCAACAAAATGTTCATCTGCTTTTTCCCTTATTTCATACAAGCCCCAATAATTCCCATTCAAATAAACAATGCATGGGTGATATGCTTCATAATCAATATGTGTTTTATCCATTGAGCTTGCAATAAATGCATCCTGCAACTTCGTTGCTCCAACATGCTGACCACCATTGCGCAAATTAAAATTATTTAATGAAGTTACTTCCGGCTTATCATCTGGAAATAATTGATAATTCAAATCACCGTCTAACTCATTTTTAAAATCAATTGTGAAACTGCGTTGATTTTCTGCCCTGCTCCATCCACCGTGAATTTCAATATACATTTGTTTTGAAAATTGTTCCGTGCCGCTTTCATCAAAATAAGAAATGTGTGCAAGCCTTTGCCATGGTTCCCAAAAATTTGAACCATAATATGGATACCACGGATCCCAATCATCAGGGCCAAAAACATAAATGCCTGTATCAATATTAAAAAAACTTCCGGGATCTGCTGAAATAGAAATAACAGGCAGATCTGTTCCTGTCTCATCAATTAAATATGTATTTTTAATTAACCGTGATGGTAAATTTCCGGTAGTGCTGAAACATTTTGCACTTACCACACAACTTGTATCTATTGTAATTGGCCCCGAATAAACAGGCGATGTTTGCCTTACAAGTGAACCATCAAGTGTATAATGAATTTCTGCAGTTAATGATGCAGTTGTTATTTCAATAATTTGTGATCCGGAATAAAATCCCGCAGATAAATTAAATACCGGATCAGTTTCAGTTCCACTTACACAGGTGGCAAAATTATTTGTGTATCCGGGACTGGTTTCATTTGTTACACACCATGTATCTGAACCATCTGGTTTTCTGCCTATGGAATAATATGTTTCCAAATAACCATAATTTTTTTGATCGATAATTCCGCCTGCAGCATTGCTTAAATAAATTGTCTCGCCATCTGTATTCAACGAAAAATTTGTATGATTAAAACTTGTAGTATAAGAAAACCAAACCGGTGGTGCTTCAAAATACACTGATGTATTTTTAATTCCGAAAGACAACCAAAAATTACTAGTAAGATCTGATGATCCAATTGATGTATTATGTATTTGCAAACACAAAACATTTTCTCCTTCTGTTAAAAGTGTTTTTAAAAATGTTTCATCAATTGTAAATGGTTCTGCACTTCCACCCAAGTATATTGCAGCTTCATGATCATAACTTGCAACGTCAGAATATGCAGGTGGCGTACCTAAAATATTTACTGATCTTGCGATCTCAGTTCCGTTAATATATGCAACAAATGCATCATCATAATCAGCATGTAAAATTGCATCTGCTATTGCTGCTGTATCATCAACAGTAAAAGTTTTTCTGAGATACACAGATGCAGTTGCAGAAATAATTGTCCCATCATCGAAATCACCATACCCGATGCTTCCCGTACCGTTGTTCCATGATGCATCATCAAAATAATTTTCATTCCAGTCTGCATCCGGCTCACTTGTTCCTGTAAAATATTTCCACTCATCATTATTAAATACTGCAGTTTCCCAATGATCAATTATATTTATTTTTCCATCACCATCTGCAATTACCATAAAAAAATTTCCGGGGTCAAGTGTAATATTTGGAAATTTCCATTGAAATAAATTAGTAGCGTCATCTGTCAATCCATAGTTGCTTAAATTCACAGAAGTCGATCCCGCATTATAAAACTCAATCCAGTCTGAAGCATCTCCGGTTTCATCGTATACATTTCCCCTTGAAGAAATTTCATTAATAACAACCTGTGCGGAAATTATTTGAAAAGAAAATGCTGTCATAGCACTTAAAAGGAGTAAACGTATATTCATATGTATATATTAAGATAAAGTTAAGAAATTTTAAAGAATGGTTGCATAATTCCACCGCTCTGGCTAAAATATGCCTTTTCAAATATCGAATTTTCATGAAATAAAGCAGAAGTAGTAAAAATTAAAAGCTGCCCCATCAAAATGATGAGACAGCTTAAACACTGACAGAGTTAAATTATCTGCGACGGGTAGATTATACTTAATCCATTATAATAATTTTTACACTTTTGTCAATATTGTTTCCTGTTAAGCGTACAAAATAGATTCCCGGAGAAAGCATAGATGTATTTAAAGAAACAAAACTTTCAAATTGTTCCGGTGCAAAATATCCATAATCCTCTTGAATAGATCCTGTGATATTACTTATTGTGATTTTTATTCCTGTATTCAATTTCGTATCAAAACTGATGTTGATATAATCATGTGCAGGATTAGGATAAATCCTGATTTCTTCGGCAGTTAAAAGTTCATCGTTCGGGAGTTTCAAATCACAGCTTGTGCAAAGAAATTGTTGTTGAGAGCAATCTGTGGTATCTGTTGCCAGCCCAATTAAGATTGCAATAATTCCGGAGGTATCTACATAACCTGAATCTACAAAAGTATTTACGTTATATTTTGAATAGCCAAAATTTTGGTAGCAGCCACTTGCTAATGCTATTGTTTTTACTGCATAAAAAAGTGTGGTATTTGATCCGGGGGCAAATCTTTGTCCGAGAAAAATATATCCATCATCAGAAGTAGTATCCATTCCAAAGAATTTTTCATCTCCGGCAGGAGTTCCATAGGTACTGCTTGTTAAAACATTCCCCTTTTTATTTAAAACTAAAACATATCCATCATAACCCCCATTTCCATATGTGTTTGTATATCCACCTATCAGATATGTAGTATCATTTATTATCCATGAAAATTCTGATGTCTCATTATTTCCGCCCACATAAGCCCTTGCCCAAATAAGATTTCCTGAAATATCAGTCTTTACAACATATATATCATCATCAGAACCAGCAAACCTGTTTCTTGTTTTACCTGATAGAATAAATGCATCTTTCGTAACACCAATATCATAAGCAGCATCAAATCTTATTGTTCCATAAGTTTTTGCCCACATCACATTACCATCATTATCTAATCTTATTAAATACATATCTGATTGACCTGCACCATAACTTTCTGTGGCCCCGGCTATAACAAACCCGCTACTGTCAATTGTTTCTTTTGCAGCAAAACCTCTGTCGTTCAAATTTCCTCCAATTATTGTATGCCATAACATTGTTCCATCATACTGCACTTTTGCAACAAAAACATCATATTGCCCCGCACCTGCAGAATTTGTTCTTCCTGTAATTAAAAGATTGTTATCGCTTGTTTCAATTACATATTCACCAATATCATTCAGGTCTTCACCTATTGTGCTGCTGGTAATTGACCCTCCGGAAATTGATGGAGGTGAAACCAAAAATGCATCATTAATGCCGCTTCCAAAACTTGAAGTTTCACCAATAATTTTCGCCTGATCTATTCCTTCAGCCCATACTGCATGATAGCCATAATCTGCCGCCATCCCGCCGATATTTATAATATTATTATCGGGTTCACCA
>JACMJP010000431.1 GCA_014380545.1 Chitinophagales bacterium
AGCTTCTGATGGATGGGAATTAAATCTTTTTTTAAACGAAGGAACACATACCTACAAATTTATAGCAGATGGAGAATGGTTGATAGATCCTGCAAATAAAACACTTCTTCCCGATGGAGAAGGTCATTTTAATTCCTCAATATCTCTGGGAGATACAACAATTTTTACACTGAATGGATTTATTGACGCTAAGCTTGTAATTCTTACCGGAAACTTTAATAACTGGAATACTGCTGAACTGAGTATGGAACGAACAGCAACAGGCTGGCAATTACCTCATGTATTGCCTCAGGGTGTTTGTGAATATAAATTTATTGTTGATGGAAAATGGATAACAGACCCTGATAACAAAAATTATATTGGAGATGCTGATCATAGAAATTCAGTAAAAATTATTAACCCAAATTATATGTTTACGCTTTCCAATTTTTACGATGCAAAAGAAGTTACTTTGAGCGGCAGTTTTAATAATTGGTCAGACCCTGGTTATACAATGATGCGTTCTGATATAGGTTGGATATTTCCAATGTTTTTAACTCCGGGAAAATATACCTACAAATTTGTGATTGATGGAAAATGGATACTTGATCCCGCTAACACATTGATAGAAGAAAATGAATATGGAAACGGTAATTCGGTACTCTGGATAGATCCGGAAAAGGAATACATGAAAAAGTAACCTTAGCCTGAGAGTATGTTTCCTGTATGTAAAATATCTATTTTAATTTTTTTTAATTGCTGCAAAGAAAACCTTCAACAGTTCTTCAAATCAATGAGCAGGAAAATTAATTACACGGCACTTATTAAAATTACCGAAACTATAAAAATTGTAATAAGGAGCCTGTAAAACAATGTAGTATCATAATATTCGCTATCCATAATTTTGAGTTGTGCTTTTAGTTAAAGAAATAATATTGAAATAGAAATGGTCTTATACTGGCTATAATCATTTCCTGAAATAATTATTATTACTTAAGAACTGATAGTAAAGATGATATTAAAATGTGAGGTTGTGATGATCAATTATGAACATGATGTGACTTGCTCGGATTAAATATCTTCCGCAGTGGTTGCACAGCCGAAAAAAACTCTTTTTCGGCTCTAATGCAGTAAAATCAGCATAAAACAGCTTTCAGAATAAGCCCTCTTCAGAAATCAATTTTAATTATTTAAACCCCGATTTGTTTTTAATATTGGCCGAAAACTGTGGATGATGATACTCAATGAGTATATCAGGTTTTTTTGATTCTTTATTTTATTGCAAGTTACTTTCAGAGTTATTCTTGTATGGTTTTTTGTTCATTAAAACTTAACTATTTCTTTATTCCAGTGTGATTGCTGTCACACATGCAATATAAAAGTACTGGAGATTAACTTAGTTATACCTGTAATTTTATGTTCTATTTTCAAAAAATTAAATTGTTTATGATGCGGCAGGCAAAATCAAATCTACCAGTTTCAAACACAGGAAGTACTGCCTTTATTTTATTTATAAATATTTGTATAACTGCCTTGCTTGTTTTTATAATAGTAAAATATTATCAGTCAGTACATAAAACAGAGTCATCACAAAATACAGAGGAGACTTCATCACTAGTCAGTGAATCACAAATAACAGTTGAAACAAAAATTTATTTAAAAATATTTGAAATAATCTGAATTTATATATTAAATGAGTAATCTTGTAGTGTAAGTTCAATAAGATGATGAGGGGAAGTAACCAACAAACCAAAAATGAAATTATCAGCGAATTGATACAAATTCCAGGAGTTGGAAAATCTATTGCCACCGATCTGTTCAATATCGGAATAAAAAAGATTGAAGATCTGAAAAATCACAATCCCCAGGAATTATATCAGGCATCAAACCAATTTGCAGGTATTATACAAGACCGATGCTTATTGTATGTGTTCAGATGTGCAGTGTATTTTGCATCCCATAAAAAGCATGATCCCGAAAAATTAAAATGGTGGAATTGGGTAGATAAAGACGCTAAGCTTAAAACAGGAAAGTTTGAAATTGAAAAGGAGAAAATAATTCTGTAAACAGACAAATTATTTAGCTTTATTTCTCTCAATAATTTCAAAAGGGATCTTAGTATCAGAATAAACCTGCCATACGTTTATTTTCTCTCCTTCAATTATCGCCCGAAATGCTGCAGGTATTTTAAAAAAATTATTCGAATCTCCGGCAATATGCCCCGCATGGGTAGCGCTTGCAGTACCAAAGCCGAAAACAATGTTATCTTTTTCAAGCCTCTCATTTATTTCAATCCAATAATCAGGAAACATTGCAAAATACATTTTCCATCCGTCAATTACATTTTCCTTTCCAGTAATTTTATTACCATGTGCATCAATTAAAATATGATCGACAGTCATAAAACTTCCAAGCTCATCAGCATGGTGATCATTTATAAGTTCAATAAATTGTTCAAATACATGTAGATGCATAATTATAGAGTTAGTATTTTTGCCCTGTAAATTTACTGTGATCTATGGATTTAAAAAATTCTTTTAAAAATCTTATTACTGATACATCAGCTTTAATGGGTGAAGGTTATAATAATGCGACCGATCTGTTAAAAGATACGCTTAGTAAATTTTACGATGTAAAAAATATTACAAAAGAAAAGCTGGCAAGCATAACAAATGACACAATTGCACTAGCTCCGATTATTGAAAAAACAGGTTACAGGGCAAAAGAAATAAATATAGCTGTGAGCGTTCCCCCACGGTTTGTTTTTCATTTTGAAAAATTTGCAGATGTAAGTAAAGTAGAAATTGAACAAATATTGGAAGAGAATACCGAGAAAACATTATTAAAAATAATTGTGAGCACACTTGTTTCTGCAGATGAATTTCAGTCCAAATTATCGCTGGGCAGTTTTAAATTCGCTGAAATAGATATTGAACTTGGTGTACCCCCAGAAGTAAATGTAAAATTTATGAACTCAGGGCAACCCACTGCTGTTTAATAAAAATCAAAAGGATCTGCAGATGGATATTCAATCAATTATCATCAGGCTGGTAACACTTGCTGTATTTTATTTTATTTCTGACATTTTTCTTGTACCCGCAATTAAAAATCTTTTTGATAAAAATCCTAAAAAAGCAGCACACATTTTTTGGTGGATAAATTTAGGATTGCTTTTTCTTGCATGTCTGGCATTTTTCATTCAACGTTATGTAAATGAAGATATAGCAAGGTTTTTTTTGTATTTCTTCGGCGTATTTATGGCATTCTTATTTTCTAAACTTATTTTTGGTGTTTTACTTTTTGCAGAGTTTATAATCCGATTGATTGTAAGTATATTTAAGAATAAAGGTATCCGACCAAACAAACCAGGGGAAAAATATTTAGTAAGCAGGAGAAAATTCATTTCACAAACTTCATTTTTAATTGGCGCAATTCCCTTCAGTGGTTTTATTTATGGAATGATAAAAGGTAAATATGATTTTACTGTTCATAAAGAAACTCTTTTTTTTGATGATCTGCCTGCAGCATTTGATGGCATAACAATTACACAAATAAGTGATCTGCATATGGGCTCCTGGGATGCTTTTGCAAAACATAAATTAGAATACCTTGTAGAACTCATTCAATCGTTGCAATCAGATATTCTATTTTTCACCGGAGATATCGTGAACAGTAAAGCAGATGAAATGGATGGATGGTATGATGTATTTAATAATTTAGCTGCACCGCTTGGAAAATATTCTATTCTTGGTAATCATGATTATGGTGATTATGTAAAATGGGAAACTGATGCTGAAGAAGAGGATAATTTAAATCGTGTAAAAAATATTCATCCCCAACTTGGTTTTCAGTTATTATTAAATCAAAATACAGTAATTGAAAAGGGCGAGGATAAGTTATTTATTATCGGTGTTGAAAATTGGGGTAAAGGCGATTTTCCAAAAATAGGTGATATTAAAAAGGCAAGTGAAGGAATACAAAAAGATGCTTTTAAAATTTTATTATCGCATGACCCATCACACTGGAATGCAAAAGTTTTAGAAGAAGAATTTCCACCGCAACTTACATTAAGCGGTCATACACATGGTTTTCAAATGGGAATAGAAATTCCAGCATTTCGTTTCTCACCATCTCAATGGATATATGAACAATGGGCGGGAATTTATCAGAAAGGAAAAAATTATTTATATGTGAACAGGGGATTAGGAACAGTTGGTTATCCCGGCAGAATAGGTATTTGGCCGGAGGTTACACAAATTACTTTGAAGAGAAAGTAAAAAAATAAATTATCTCACCAGGTTTAATAGTAAAAAATTTCAAAAGATTTATCTTATCAATGAAACTACTCCTTTCTTTTCAATAGTTTTATCTGAACATTGAATAATTGCATAATATACATAACCTCCATTCAGCGCTTCATTATTATTATATATCCCATCCCATCCCCTTGTTATATCAGTAGTTGTAAAAATAACTTCACCCCATCTGTTAAATACCTTTAACTCACCTGATATAGTATTCTCACCCAGCTGAGTTACTTTGAATAAATCGTTTAATCCATCACCGTTGGGAGTAAATGCATTTGGAATCACAACTAATTTTTCGCACTCAGAAATAACAAATACAGTTACCGAATCATAATCCGTACAGCCATGTTCATCCGTTACCTGTACTGTATATGTTGTTGTTTCTTCAGGGGTTGCAATAACTTCAAAACAGGTATCACAATCTATATTATAGTTTGGGGTCCAGAGAAGAATTCCATCTTCTGTAGTTGCAGAGATATTTGCATCTCCTCCCAAGCTAATAAATACATTTGCACTTGCTGTTACTTCAGGATCAAAAACAGTAATCGCAATATTATCCGTACCTATACACCCGTGAATATTTGTTGCTGTTAATACATATTCAATAGATTCTGCCGGTGATGATTCAGGGTTTGACAGAGTATTATTATTGAGATAGTCATCAGGTTCCCAAACATAGGTAACATCTTCTTCTTCATCAATTCCAATTTCAATTGTTTCACCATAACATAAAATAATATCATCCGGTAATACAATCTCAAAATCATCAACAGTAATTATTATAGTGTCCGTTTGCTGTAAACATCCCTGATCCAGTGTTACTGAATATATCGTTGTACTGTCAGGAAAAGCAATTGGATCAAAACTGTAAGGATCACTTAATCCTGTTGTGGGATACCAGGTAATTTCACCATCACCATCTGCAAATAAATTAATTGAATCACCCAAACAAATTGTGGCATCATCACTAACCGTCAACAGTGAATCTGCAATCTCAAAGCCCTCACCATACACAATAGCAGCTGCCCAAATTGCATTACTGCTTTCACCGTAATACAATGCACCAACATAATCAAAATTTAATTCAAGATATGTAGCACCCACCGTAATATAATTATTTATTGTTGCGATTACATCCGTTTCATCAACCACTTCATCCTCATCATCATCCATTAACCCAATTAAGTCTCCATCATAATAAGTAAAACTTCCAAGAGGTCCCCCGCAATCACCACTATTATCTTCATTACCTCCCCATGTACCAATATATATATCGTTTACATAAGCATCTTCTCCATCACTCATATAACATGCATATCCCGTCATAAAAGTTAAACCAATATCAACACAGGATGTGTCCATAGGTTGGGGCACTGTTATTTCCCAAGGATCATCCGGTGCATCATCAAAATCCTGATCATTTAAATAAATTGTAACAAATGTTGAATCAAGTAAAGGATTATCATAAGTGATAAATAAATAAAAATCAAGATAAATATTATTGGGGCCGAAATAAGAATCAACCACTTCCAATGTATAATCTGAAACAAGTGGATCCATATCGGCTGTAATATCAATTGCATGCACACCCGCATTGCCACCATAAGGAGTTGTAAAATCTTCGCTAACCTGATTAATTTCTTCAAATGTGTAAACAATGCCATTCAAGTCTACCTCAGTATCTGGTGCATCACCATGCCTTCCGGCAAAAAGGTAGGCTTTTCTTATTGTGCTTCCGGCGGGGATAAAAATTTCAAAATCGCTTGGCGTATATGTAGCATAAGCACCCGGAGAACCACCGCTTGCGGTGGCTCCTCCTTTAAATTCATCTTCATAAAATAATGTTTGTGCCGCAACTGTGAAGCTGTATAGTGTAAAAATTATTGCGGAGGAGATCTTCATTTATTAAAATTAAAAACTAATTTGAATTTATTTGCACAACCGCATAAAGATGAGTTTATTTTTACATTACTGATTTGTATTGGTTTTAAAACACCTAAGCTTATTTTAAAAATGGTGAAAATTAAATTACTTCACGAGCATAACATTGCCGGTAAGCTTTTGAGGCTCTGCAAAACAATTAAATGTAAATGTATAGGGATAACTTCCAACCGGCATTGGTTCCCCATTAAATTCACCGTTCCATGTTATAGTAATATCATTTGTATGAAAAATTAATTCCCCCCAGCGATTATAAATATTCAGGTCGGGAGATTCAACATTCGTTAAGTATGTGATTGCAGAAAACACATCGTTCACATTATCTCCATTTGGTGAAAAAGCATTTGGAAAATGAATTAAA
>JACMJP010000432.1 GCA_014380545.1 Chitinophagales bacterium
CTTGTTATACAATGGGATTTTTATATGGAAAATGGTCACCTCACACCAATGGTAACAAATACATGGGGCGATTATAAAAAATATGGAAATATATACCTGGCAGGGGAAAGGGGCACAAGAGGAAAATTAACAGATATTCATGTTTGGAAATCTTTGCCCGAAAGTATTTTTACAAATAAGGAAATTCCGGGAATAAATAAAATAAAAAGTTAGTCTTTAAAATTATATATCTGTCGTCGTATAAAGTGTTTCTTCCAGTTTCTCATCATGCTTGTAAATATCTTTTCTGAAATTTATATTTCCGCTTTTATCAACCCAGGCAGTGAAGTACGCAATAAAAACGGGTATCTTTTCTTTTAAATTAACCTGTGTCGGTTTTCCTTTATACATCACAGATTCTATTTTTGCAGTTGTCCATGTTGAATCATCCCTCAATAAATATTCGGCAAATCTTTTTGGCTCACTCAATCTTATACAACCATGACTGAAACTTCGCTGTGCTGAGCTAAATAAATTTTTTGTAGGTGTATCATGAAAATAAATACTGTAAGAATTCGGAAAAATAAATTTCACCCAGCCAAGTGAATTTCCTGCCCCGGGTCTTTGACGAACGCTGTATGGAAAATCAGAACCACTATATGCATTCCAGTCAATGGATGAAGCATCTATAACCTGGCCCTTGCCGTTGGTTACTTCCATATTATTCTTTGATAAATAACTGCTGTTCTTTTTTTGAGCAGGAACAATTTCATTTGCGATAATATTTGGAGTGATTTCCCAATACGGACTGAAAATAATGTATTCAAGATAATCATTGAATATGGTTGTTGATGTGGATGATTTTCCAACGATCACACTCATGTCCCATGCAAGTGTATCATCATCATATATGTGCATTTTAAATTCAGGAATATTTACAGTAATGTAATCACCCTTCAGATCATAAGGCACCCATCTGCAGCGTTCCATATTTATTTCAATTTGCCGCACCAGCATTTCAGGAGAAGTATTAATTGCATCAAAGAAATTTTTTCCTGCTGTACTATCAGCAGCTAAACCATAGCGTATTTGAAAATTTTTAACGGCTTCAGCAGTAGTTTCATCAAAATAAGCGGAAGAATCTTTTTGTTGCATATCACCTAAAATAAATAACCGTTCTTTAAACTGAGCAATTATTTCAGATGAATCACCTTCTTTAAAAAAATTTACATCTTTGGGTAGCGCTAAAATTTCCCATGTTGTATTTTCTTTTGCAAGTGCTTTATATTTTTTTAAATATTTTTTCAGCAAATTGTATTGAGCGTACACCGGCTCATAAGCAGTAAAAGATGCTCTTTTGCCTGTTAAAATAGAATCGAGAATAGAAACATACGGAATTGTTTTTCTGCTGATGTACCAGTTGAGATCTTTTGTTTGTTTTTCACTCATGCCGCCCCAAACTTTTTGTGCATACACAAAAAAATTACTTGTTAATGCAAGATCAAAATGCAAAGTATTTTCATCTGCACCCTGATAATAATAATCAGGATTTGATATTTTCTGATATAAAGAATTATTTTCCGCTACATACATAATGGAATCCCGCAAACCTTCATCGTCAAAATGAATTAATAAATTCATAAAATTTCCTGCCTGCTCAACCATACCGGTATTATTAAACCATGCGTATGCATAATTCCTGTTCTTATAAAAAGTGAATATTTCATTTCTGTGAAAATAATACACCGGGTGCTTTGCAAGAAAATTTTCAATTGTAATACTATCTGTAATAAGCGGGTAAATAACAGTATCAACTTTTATGGATGTATTTAATGCATCATCGGTATGCGTTTTTTTATTTTTTGATCTGCAGGAAAAAAATATTGCTGCGCACAGTAGTGTACAGGAAAGAATGTGAAGTGGTTTCATAAAACTATTGTATTCAAGGCGAAATTACATGTTTCTATTGATTACAATACCTTTCTATATTTGCATATGGCGAATACTGTTGATCACACATTTTCTTTATTAACTGATTATGATATCCATTTACTAAGAGAGGGCAGTCACTACAGGCTTTGGGAGAAACTCGGATCGCATGTAGCAGAACAGGGTGGAAAAAAAGGAGTGTATTTCGCCGTGTGGGCGCCAAATGCTACACAGGTTTTTGTAAAAGGTGATTTTAATAACTGGCATGATAGCCTGCATGAATTGAAAGCAAGGTGGGATGAAAGCGGAATATGGGAAGGTTTTATTATCGGCGTAAAAGCGGGTGATATGTATAAATACCGTATCCTTCATCCGCATGGCGACCCACTTGAAAAATGTGATCCCTTTGCACAAAAATCAGAATCTGCTCCAAATAATGCATCTATTATTATTGATTCAAAATATAAATGGAAAGATAAAAAGTGGATGAATAAGCGGTTGAAATTTAATTACGAAAACCCGATAAGTATTTACGAAGTGCATTTGGGAAGCTGGGGAAGAAAACCTGACGGAACATATTTTTCATATCGTGACCTAGCTGATACTTTAATTCAATACGTAAAACAAATGGGATTTACGCATATTGAACTGATGCCCATTATGGAACATCCCTTTTATGGAAGCTGGGGATACCAGATTACAAATTATTTTGCACCAACATCAAGATATGGCGAACCTGATGATCTTAAATTTTTAATTGACTCTGCACATAAAAATAATATCGGAGTTATCCTGGATTGGGTGCCTTCGCATTTTCCCGGTGATGAATATGCAATTAAAAATTTTGACGGAACTGCATTATATGAACATGCTGACCCTAAAAAAGGATTTCAACCCGACTGGAACAGTTATATATTTAATTACGGACGCAATGAAGTAAAATCTTTTTTAATTAGTAATGCAATTTACTGGATACATGATTTTCATTTTGACGGATTAAGAGTGGATGCAGTAGCAAGTATTTTATATCTTGACTACAGCAGGAAAGAAGGGGAATGGATACCAAATGAATATGGTGGCAATGAAAATTTAGAAGCAATTCAATTATTAAAAGAATTTAATAATGCAATAAGAAATGATTTTCCGGGTGTGATAACAATTGCAGAAGAAAGCACGGCATGGCCAAAAGTTTCTGATATTACAGAAAAAGGCGGATTAGGATTTCATTATAAATGGATGATGGGCTGGATGCATGATACATTAAATTATTTTAAAAAAGAACCCATTTACAGAAGGCATCATCAGAATGATATTACATTTTCTATCTGGTATTTTTGGAGCGAACATTTTGTATTAAGTATTTCGCATGATGAAGTTGTTTATGGCAAGGGAAGTTTATGGAATAAAATGCCGGGGGATGACTGGCATAAATTTGCAAACCTGCGATTATTATTTGCTTATATGTTCACACACCCGGGAGCAAAATTAATTTTCATGGGAAGTGAGTTTGCACAAAAAAAGGAATGGAATCATGATGAAAGCCTCGACTGGAATTTAGTATTGGAAGAGCCCCATAAAAAAACACAACAGCTTGTTACAGATCTTAATCATTTATACACAACAGAAAAAGCCCTGCATGAAAATGACTATGTTACTGATTCTTTAGTTTGGACCGACCTTACAAAAAATGAGCAGTGTATTATCTGTTACAAAAGAATTGCAAAGGATGCGAATGATTATATTTTGATGATTGCAAATTTCGACCAGCAAACACATTATGATTATAAAATTGATGTTCTTGAAAATATTGAGTATCGTGAAATAGTAAATACTGATGCCGAGATGTATGGCGGCAGCGGACTAATTAATGATAGTGTTTTAAAACCGGAAGGAGAGGACAGGGAGGAGCAAGCAGATAGGAGTAAGGAGGAAAATACAACAACAAATTATTTTGTAAAATTGATTATTCCGCCATTGAGTATGATATTATTAAAGCCTTTGCGCAGGATAAATAAGCCTGAAATAAAAACAAAAAAAAATGTTCTGAAGAGAGGAAAAGCTAAAAGGAGTAGAAAAAAGGTAAGGAGCGAAACGAATATTTAATTTTATTCATACTCAAAATATTTAAATAATTTATTCCTATTATATACTTTTGGTTTTTGTCATTTGTATGATATGAAAACAAAATTTCACACTTTAAATTTTCGGGCATTTCTTTTTATTATAATTATTAGTCATAGTTTTTTATCTTGTAAGAAAAAATATGCAACAGAAAATGTAATCTATAAAAATGGAGATATTATTATTTCTGCAAGAATATATAAACCGGTCAGCGGAAGTAATTTTCCGGTTGTTGTAATAGTGCCAAGTGCTGAACCTGATACGAAAGAAACATACAGTGATTATGCAGAGCATTTTGCAACAAACGGCATTGTAACAATATGTTATGATAAAAGAGGCACAGGGCAATCAACCGGGAATATTATGAAAGCAGACTTTAATGACCTGTTTTTTGATGCATACGCAGGTATCAGCTATATAAAAGAATTACCCTATGTTGATACTACACAAATGGGATTTATTGGCCACAGCCAGGGTGGAATGTATATTTTTATGGCTGACAGTATTACAAATGACATTGCATTTTTGATTGATATTTCCGGGTCAGCTGCTTCACCATTAGATCAAAGTCATTATAATATTTATTCCAAAATAAAAGAGAATGGCGGCTCAGAAAAATATGCTGACAGTCTTGCTTTTTTAATGGATGATTATATCAGGTATTTATCAGCAAGAAATAATTATACATCCATTAAGAGCAGGGTTGAGGTTGCTTTATCCGATCCTGAAAAACCTGCAGCTGATAAAATAAATTATTTTGACCAGTTTAAATATTTATATCCTCCTGAGCAGCTGCCTCTATTTGATGCTATGGAAATGTATCCCTTCATGCGAAGCTGCAATTACGAAGCAAGAAAATTCTTCTCAACATTTTCAATTCCTGCATTGATGATTTATGGAAAAAAAGATCGTGTAATAAATTCTGCCTTCTGCGTAGAAATTGCAAAACAGGCGGAGCAACAAAATGATCTGATTGATGTAAAAGTATATGAAAATGCAAATCACACAATGAAAGAAGAAACCTTAACAGGGAAAGGATATCCTGATAATTTTTTTGAAGATCTAACAAGCTGGATCAAATTACATTAAAATTTTGGGGTTAGTGTAAACTTATTCTTCATTTACTCAAGACCTGTTTGCGCAAAATCATTCCTGCCCTATACCAAAAATATTTCCTGACAGATCACTAAATGTGGCTATAAATTCCGGTGCTTTTCCGCTTATTGCTTCAACAATTTTTCCGCCATTGGCAATAATAGCTTCTAATGTTACTGCCACATCATCAACCATAATGTAGATGAGCGATCCTGAATCTGTATGCGATTTTCTGTTTAATACCATGTGCCTGTAACTCCATAAGGCACATCATCAAAGGCAACAGAACCATCACTCCTTGTTCTGATGTTCCACCCGAAAACTTTACGGTAAAATGATGCAGATGCAGCGATGGTATCTGATGGTATTTGTAAATAGCAAACTTTGCCGTTTGGTATTATAGAATCCGTTTGATCGCTCATATTTATATATTAAATGTTTATTTAATCAGGTAATTAAATACTAAAGTTTTTTTTGAAAATGGAACCCCAATATTTTATAGCCTTCATTGAACCAGAATTTGTGCCCTTTTTCATTTATAACATAACAGTTCAGTTCCGAAGCAACACAACCTTTATATCTTCCATAGTCATATATCCACTGCATTAATAATTCACCAATTCCTTTATTTCTATAATCAGGGTGAATTACAACATTGTCCGGCTCAATATGTTTTCCAACATAATATTTGGTTATGATCCAGAGCCCGGAAATTCCAATTAATTTATCACCATCATAAACCCCAACGCATTCATAACCCTGGGTTAACATTTCATCAAGCCTGCTCTTTAATGTTTGTTCATCAATGACCGGATTCAAAATTTTGAGCAATGCAATTATTGAATAGATATTTTCTTTTGGGATCAATGAAAAGTGGTACATAACAAGTATTTGATACACTACAAATCTATTAATTAAAATCGTTTAGAATATTGTGTTCAGTTATTTTCCACTATATTTATTACTACATTTCCCTTTTTATGAAATTGTTCTACATATGCATGTGCTTCTCTAATTTGTTCAAGTGTGTATCTTTTGTCTATCACCGTTTTTAGCTTTCCCGATTCAATGATCTCTTTTAAAACCAACAGATCATCCGGATTTGACTTTGGTGAACTTGATACAGATATATATTTTCCTTTTGGCTTTAATAAATTTTTACATGCTGATCTGGAAGTTTTTCCCACTGCATCAAAAATAACATCGAACTGTGTTTCTGTTTTTGTAAAATCTTCCGTGGTATAATCAATAACTGTATCTGCTCCGAGTGATTTTATAAGGTTTACATTTGTTGTACTGCATACTCCAGTAACATACGCTCCAAAATATTTACTAAGCTGAACAGCAAACGTACCTACACTTCCTGATGCCCCGTATATGAGCACATTGTCTCCGGGTTTTACTCCGGCTTTTTTTAAGAACCTTAATGCAGTAAGACCACCAATTGGAACTGTCGCTGCTTCTTCAAACGTCATATTGGAAGGTTTTATAGCAATTACATTATTTTCAGGAAGGCATTTATATTCAGCATATGCGCCGAATTTAAATCCGCAGGAAGCAAAAACAGCGTCACCTTTTTTAAATGACTTAACTTCTTTACCAACTTCCTCAATTACACCTGCTAATTCAAATCCTAATATTTTCACTCTTGTAGGTTTGAATAAACCAGTAAAAAGTCTTGCCAAAAATGGGTCGGCTTTGCGCATACGCCAGTCTCCTGCTGTTACAGTTGTTGCATATATTTTTACTAATACCTGATTTTTTTTGGGTGTTGGCTTTTCAATATCCTTTAGTTGAAGAACATCCGGTGGTCCATATTTTTCATAAACAACTGCTTTCATTTTTTTGGTATTTGTTTGTGTAATATTAATGATGCTCATACACTTTTTATTTACTACTTACACTTTACTTACAATAAATTGAACTCAAAAGCAGTATCAATGACCAGGCTGAATAAATTCTCAGGTTTGGAATAAGCAATCCTGTTCCTAAAAGAATTTCAAAAATTCCTGTGATGTAGATCACTGCAGTTTTGAAACGGATAATGCCGGGTATCATCATGGTCATCCCTTTTGTATAAACAAAGTGCCCTATTACAGTAAAAAAAAGCATTGCATTGCTATCCGGCCAGATAAAGCAAAATCATAATTGCCAGTTGCGAACTTTATAACAAAAACAGACGCACAGAAAACAATAAGCAAAACTATTAATGGTTTCATTTATTTTGATTATTTAATTTTTTTTAGTGGCTGGTGTCTTCACCTGCCACATTTCTTATTTATATTTTTTCGGCCGGAGTGGAAACAACAGGACTTATGATCAAAACACTATATTTTTATTCTTTAACCAGTAAACTTTTTTTAGTACAGGACATGCATCAATTTATTTTACATTTAAAATCTAACCATAGCTGATCAAGATATTCCCAATTTTTATGTGTAAGCGGCTGCGGTGATAATTCATAAAATAAAATAGTTTTATTGTCATCTGCACAAACTTTCAGGTGTACAATGCAATTTAGCATTAATTTTTCCTGTTGCATATAATCAAGCATTTCAATTGTTCCTGTATAGGTTTTCAGATCTCCATTGTCCGTTTCAGTTTCTTTGAAAGCGGTAATTACCGGTAACAATTTTTCTGCAGGTATTTTACCTTCACTATTAGCTGCAATTAATCCTGTGTAATACGCTTTTAAATTACCGGCGATTATTTCTGCATCTGTTTTTGGTGAACCATCAAGATACCATAAAAATGCATAGGTCCAATATTCATCACTTTTTGTATTTGCCCAGCCTGGTGAAAAACGGATATCTTCAACTCCTTCATAGAGAATTTGCGGAGCAAAACTAATTGGAATAGGAAACCGTTCAATGCCCCAATCTTGTAGTGTCGGAAGATAATAGGGTGCCTGCCATGTATGTCCGTCAAATTCATTATTTATTGCTTCCTGCGCATTTATAATTAAAGAAGTTAAACAAAGCACAAGAATTATTAAATTTTTCATCATTTCAAATTTGTCTGATATTTTCCTTTCTGCAAACCACAAAACTATTTAATTAAAAGGATTTTCAATTTATATTAAAACTTCCATGATTAAGCCCTTTCAGTGATTCTTTATTATTAGGCATTACTTCATGAACCAAACAATAAAAACAGATATGATTTTTTGGTTTGCAAATCCAATTTCAATGCCTTTATCTTTTTTATAGGTAGGCCCGCCATAAGCCATACTTTCTTCGTAGCCAATTAAAACTTCTTTGCAAAATTTTCGCAGTTCTTAAATTCTTCTTTTCTTTTTTCCGGCACTTCTTTTAAATAGCCCGATACATTTTTTGCATTGCTTATCATTTTTGTATTAATTGCGTTTCAGTTCGTAATTAAGAAGAACAATGCCGCACTGAAATGATTTAGATCTTATTAATGTAAGATCCTGTTTGCTGTCAAGTTTTTTGAAAATTGGCATTCCATTACCAATTACTGTTGGATTAATTAATAAATGATACTCATCAATAAGTCCTTCTTTAATGAGAGCTGATACAAAAGTGGCACCACCATAAACGATGATGTCTTTACCATCTTGTTCTTTTAATTTATTTATCTCATCTGCAAGTTCACCTTTTGCTAAAACAGTATTATCCCATTCTGGCTCATCAAGCGTTTTAGTAAAAACA